>NZ_JCACKI010000050.1:0-157404 GCF_059505325.1 Tildeniella sp. | reverse complement strand
ATTTTAGCGGGTGCCTCCTACCTGTTTCCTGAGAAAAAAGTGGGCACTCTATAAACGTCATAAAATTGCGTATTTTAGCGGGTGCCTCCTACCTGTTTCCTGAGAAAAAAGTGGGCACTCTATAAAGATGATGTTGTTTGTCTACGTTTTTGGTGAAGACAACATCTTTGTGCAGCTTTTTTCTTCTCAATGGTTGCCCAGCCATGCAGGCTCCTCTTCCCTCTAATGAAGCTCAACGCCTCGAAGCACTCCTGAGTTATGACGTGCTCGACACAGCCGCAGAAGCTGCTTTTGATGACTTGACAAAGCTAGCGGCTTTGATCTGCGGCACACCGATCGCGTTGGTCAGTCTGCTTGATCAGCGCCGCCAGTGGTTTAAAGCTCGTGTGGGGTTAGAGGCAACAGAAACGAGTCGTGATGTGGCATTTTGTGCCCACGCCATTCTGCAACCGGATGTGTTTGTCGTACCAGATGCGTTAGACGATCAGCGGTTTGCTAACAATCCGTTAGTAACGGGGGCACCGCATGTGCGATCGTACGCTGGGGTACCTCTGGTCAATCCAGAAGGTTATCCACTGGGAACGCTTTGTGTGCTGGACTATGGTCCTAGACAACTGACGGCTCAGCAACTCGAAGCACTGGCAGCGATCGCCCGTCAGGTGGTCGCGCAACTAGAGCTACGGCGTATGGTTGCGACGTTGACCCGAACCATTCTGTTGCAGCAACAGACCGAAACAGAGTACCGTCATCTCTTTGAAAATGCCGTCGAGGGACTCTATCAAACAACGCTAACAGGACGGTATCTCAAGGCAAATCCAATGCTGGCAACCCTCTACGGTTATCGATCGGCAGACGAGTTAATTGCCTCGCTGACACAGATTTCGCACCAGCTTTATGTCCAGCCTGAGCAGCGACAGGCGTTCATGCAGTTAATTGAGGCAAACGGCAAAGTCTCAGGCTTTGAGTCTCAGATTTATCGTAAAACGGGGGAACGCATCTGGATTTCAGAAAATGCACGCCGTGTCTACGATGCCTCAGGAAAACCGCTTGGCTATGAAGGGAGCGTCACTGATATCAGCGATCGCAAGCAGGCAGAAGCCGCCCTGCAATACCAGAACCATCGCGCCAGTTTACTCAACGCCATTACGTTGCGGATTCGCCAATCACTGAACCTGGACGAAATTCTCAACACGACTGTAACTGAAGTGCAGCAGTTTCTCCAGACCGATCGGGTGGTCATCTACCGCTTTGCACCAGACTGGGACGGTACCGTTGTCGTCGAATCTGTTGCCCCCGGATGGACATCGACTCTGGGCATCACGATTCAAGACACTTGCTTCAAAGACGGCGGCTGGCAGCAGTATAACGCTGGCAGAACTCGGGCGATCGATGATATCCAACAGTCATCCTTAGCTGACTGCCACAAAAAACTGCTGACTCAATTTCAGGTCAGAGCCAATCTGGTTGTACCCATTCTTCAGGCGCAGGGCGCGATCGGGCAACCTCAACTCTGGGGGCTTTTAATCGCACATCAGTGTGCTCATCCCAGACATTGGCACACTGACGAAATCACCCTCCTGACGCAACTGGCAGACCAGGTTGGCATTGCCCTGGCGCAAGCGCAACTGCTCGAACAAGAGATGCAGCAGCGCGAGCAACTCACCATTCAAAACCTCGCCCTCCAGCAAGCGAGATTGGCGGCTGACAGAGCTAATCAAGCAAAAAGCAACTTTTTAGCGACCATGAGCCACGAAATTCGTACTCCGATGAATGCGGTCATTGGCATGACTGGGCTGCTGCTCGATATGGCGCTGCCCCCGCAACAGCAAGAGTATATTGAGATCATTCGTACCAGCAGTGACTCTCTTCTAACCATCATTAATGACATTCTCGATTTCTCAAAAATCGAATCGGGCAACCTGGAACTGGAGCAGCAGCCCTTCAGACTGGCGACCTGTATTGAAGAAGCACTGGATTTATTGGCAGCAGGAGCGACAGAAAAAGGGCTAGAACTGGCTTACTGGAGTACCCCTGCTGTACCCCCAATGTTGATAGGCGATGTCACTCGGCTACGGCAGATTCTGGTTAATTTGCTCAACAATGCCATCAAATTTACAGAGACAGGGGAGGTTGTGGTGACAGTTGATGCCCAACCGCTCCATGCTGTGCCGCTTAAAGCAACTGATACCCAATACCTCACCCCACGGTACGAAATTCGGTTCGCTATCAAGGATACGGGCATTGGCATTTCAAGCACTAAGCTAGAACGCCTCTTCAAAGCCTTTAGCCAGGTTGACGCTTCGACCACTCGCCAGTACGGGGGGACAGGGCTGGGTCTGGTCATCAGCAAGAGACTGAGTGAGCTGATGGGTGGCAAGATGTGGGTCGAAAGCCAGCCAGAGGTCGGCTCTACCTTTTACTTCACGATCGTCGCTCAAGTGGCACCAGCGGTCACAGCACCAGCAACGCCGCAATCTCTAACAGGTAAGCGTGTTTTGCTGGTGGATGATAACGCTACCAATCGACAGATTCTGACTCAGTATGCTCAATCCTGGCAAATGCTGTCTCAGTCGGCGGCTTCTGGAGCAGAGGCTCTGGCATTAATGCATCAGGGCGATCGCTTTGATCTGGCAATTTTAGATATGCAAATGCCTGCCATGGATGGCTTGATGCTAGCGGCTGCCATTCATGCTATATCGGATTGCCAGTCGTTACCGCTAGTGATGCTGACCTCGATCGGCAAGCCCGAAAATCTGTCTGAGGAAGACCAGCGACACTTTGCAGCGTTTCTCAATAAGCCCATCAAAGCCGCTCAACTCTACAAAATTTTGACCGATAGCTTAAGTGGACAGCCAATGCCAATATCACAACCGTTCGTGAAAAGCAGCGCGATCGCTGACTCCGATCGCGCCCAGCCCCTCAGAATTTTGTTAGCAGAAGATCACCTAATCAACCAGAAGATTGCCCTGCTGATGTTGCAGCGGCTAGGCTACCGGGCAGATGTTGCAGGGAATGGGCTAGAAGTGTTAGAAGCTCTGCATCGCCAGCCTTATGACGTGGTGTTGCTGGATGTACAAATGCCAGAGATGGATGGACTCGAAGCCGCTCGCTGTATCTGTCAGCAGTGGCAACCGCAGGCGCGCCCTTACCTGATTGCCATGACTGCCAATGCCATGCAGGGCGATCGCGAAATTTGCCTTGCAGCGGGCATGGACAACTATATCAGTAAGCCAGTCCACATGGAGGGACTGGCTCAGGTACTCAGTCGCTGCCAACCGTTGAAGCCGCCGATCGACTCCCTCACACGCAGTCACTCCGTAGACGCTCCAGTCGGTGCTCCAACTGCTGTAACGCCGAGCACGCAAAAATCCATCTTAGATTTAACGGTGCTCGCCTCTTTTCGACAGGAAATGGGGGAAATGGGAGATGAAGTGATCGCTGAATTGATTGATTGCTATCTCACTGAAGCGCCCCTACTCTTACACACAATCCGCAGTGCCATCAATCAACATGACCTTAAAGACATGCAACGCGTTGCTCACGGACTCAAAGCCAGCAGTGCCGCCCTCGGTGCGATTAATCTCAGTCAGCTTTGTCAAGCATTAGAAACCATTGCGCTCAGCGCCCCGATCGATCAAAGCTTGGCAATCATTGCGCGACTGGAGTCTGAGTACAAGCGTGTTGCAGCCGCTCTAAAGCACGAACAGTTACCTCCACTACTATGAACCCTTCTGTAGACCTCTCGTTGATTCGAGCACCCTTGTCCCTTCCTTTTATGCCTAAAGCATCACCGCTGATCCTGCTCGTTGATGACGAAAAAACCATCCGCACTCAAATTCGGCGCTTTCTAGAGAAGGGAAGCTATCAGATTATTGAGGCAAACAATGGCGAAGAAGGCATCAATGCTTGTATTCGCTTTCAACCAGACATCGTTCTGTTAGACGGCATGATGCCGATCATGGATGGATTTGAATGTTGCGCTCAATTACAGTCGTTGCCGGGTGCAGACCACACACCCGTCCTGATGATCACAGGTTTGGATGATCAGGTTTCGGTCGATCGGGCGTTTGCTGCTGGAGCAACCGACTATGTGACCAAACCCATTCACTGGGCAGTCCTGCGTCAACGCGTCCGCAGGCTCATTCAACAATCTCAACTGCTGAAACAACTGGAAACAGCAACTAAAATGTTCCATCGTCTGGCAACTGTGGATGCCTTGACGCAACTCGCTAATCGCATGATGCTAGATGCTCATCTTGATCAGGAATGGCGACGGATGATGCGGAATCAAGAACCATTATCCTTGATTCTCTGTGACGTTGATCTCTTCAAACGGTATAACGACGCTGATGGGTATGGGCACTTAGCTGGGGATGCGTGCTTGCGACAGGTCGCCAACGCCATCGGTGCTGTAACAAAACGTCCTGGCGATCTGGCAGCACGCTACGGTGGGGAAGAGTTTGCGGTGATTCTGCCCAACACTCCGATCGGTGGGGCAGTAGAGGTTGCTGAAATGATTCGATCGGGCGTGAAAGCACTACAGTTAGCCCATCCCAACTCTGACGTGAGTCGGTATGTGACGCTCAGTTTGGGCGTGGCTAGTGGAGTACCCAATCGCACTTTAAACTTTTTGCCCGAAACGCTGATCACCGCAGCAGACAAAGCATTGTATGAGGCGAAGGCGGCGGGACGCGATCGTCTCTGCGTGCACTTACTGTCTTAACTAGAGAGCATAAGCAGTTATAGCCATAGTCACAGGGGTTAGGGCGGGATGCTTGGTGCTGCTAGAACGGCTCTGGGTATTGGTCATAGAGTCTAAGATGAGCGACTTCTCTTTGACTAAAGCGTTGCCTCAAGCACTCAGCTATCTGCTATCAAGTCCCAATCGTCCCTGCTTTGGCTTGATTACCAACGGTAGCGATTTTGTTTTCATCAAGCTTGACCAGACCGAACAGCCCATCTACGCAACATCCAAAGTCTTTTCGCTGTTGGCACCGGATAATGAGTTGGTAGATGTATTGCGCGTCCTTAAGCACTTAGAGGACGTTTTAAAAGTCCGTATACTTGTAGCCTTGGCGACTGAAGTCGCGGCTACACGGACAAAACCTGCCGTCGCAGGTTATAAAGCCCTCGCGTTTCGGTAGTCCGTGTCGGCGGACTTTGTTTACGTAGTCGCGGTTTTAACCGCCAGACGCTTTTCAAACAGCCTCTTAAGACAGTTGATGAGAAGTCAACTACCCGCATAGACCCTATGCTCCTAACTCAGTTCTGCTGCCCACGGAACGCGCGGCTGGGATTTAGGCAGTTTCGTCACTTTGGTAAACAGTTTGCCTGCTTGTTTAAGATCCACATTGCCACCGCTGATGATGACTCCGATACGGGCACCCGGCTCGTTGACAATGCCTTCCAATAAAGCTGCGGTGGCTAAGGCTCCGGTAGGTTCGACGACCAACTTCAGGCGTTCCCATAAAAAGAACATGGCGCGGACGATCGCAGTTTCGGAGACCGTCACCATATCGTGGACATGGTGCAAAATAATGGGGAAGGTGAGTGTGCCGAGCGAGGCAGTACGCGCCCCATCGGCGATCGTGTTCGGATTCTCTACCGTTTGCAATGTTTTGGCATAGAACGATCGCGTGGCATCATCGGCGCGTTTCGGCTCTACGCCAATCACTCGACACGAGGGCGAAAGGGTATGAGCGGCAATCGCGCAGCCCGACAGCAAGCCACCCCCACCACAGCAGACCAGCAGCAAGTCCAGCGCGCCGACTTCTTCGATCAGTTCTTTTGCTGTGGTGCCCTGTCCGGCGATGACGTGAGGATGATCGAAGGGTGGAATGAGTGTCAAGCCCCGATCGCCTGCCAATTGCTGACCTAATGCTTCCCGCGAGTCAGTGAGGCGATTATAGGTTACGACTTGGGCACCATAGCCGCGAGTGGCTGCCAGTTTGACGGCTGGTGCATCCTCTGGCATGACGATCGTCGTGGGAATGTCAAGCAATTGACCCGAAAGCGCGATCGCTTGAGCATGATTCCCCGACGAAAATGCCAGCACACCGCGCCGACGTTGTTCTGCCGACAACTGCACCAACGCATTATATGCACCTCGAAACTTGAATGCCCCAATCCGCTGAAAGTTCTCGCACTTGAAAAAAACGTGGCTCCCCGTCTGGCGATCGACGGTCGTCGAAGTCATTACGGGGGTACGATGCGCCTGACCATTAAGGCGGGCTGCTGCCGCTTCCACATCTGCATAGGTCACAGGTAAGTCAGTAGCGGCAAGGGTCGTTATGCTATCTGGTTGAATGAAGTCCGCCATAGCAACACTGCTAAATCGATACGTACACCCTACACAAATTCAAACGTTGCAGGCACGCGCCTTCGATTCATTCACGGTCGATCGGCAATGTTCACCTCATCGGCTGGCTCACTGAATGATGCGTGTTTCAGCTCTGAACGATTCATTTGAACGGGTGTAGAGCATATTCTGTGGGGGAGTCGAATGGAGCATTCACTCCCCTTTTTCGGTTGAGCGTGGATTAGGTGTTACAGGTGCAACCTTTATGTCCACAGCCTTCTCCAGCCGGATGACCGTTAGCACAGGCTTCCCCGCAGTAAGCTTTGTCATCTTTCATGACGGCATCGGCAACGGGAACAATACAAAGGCAGGAATCGCAAGCACACTTCATTTGAGTCACAGTTGCCATAGTTTTCACCCTATTTGATCTACCAAGTACCATAACATATGAACAGCTATTCATGCATTGTTGAAGCGTCTTTTTGAAGCGCGCTTTGCTAACGCTACTTAGGATTAAATAACATCGAATTTTGTAGGATGTGTTAGGCGCTAGCCGTAACGCATCAAAGTCCGGAGTCGATGCGTTACGCTACGCTTTTCTTGAATGCCGGAACGGCTATACGGCATCCTACGCAGAATTACAGGTTATTCAGTTCACGCTCCTTAAGGGCTGCAAAAAATATGTTATGGATTATGGCAGTCAGCGGTTAGCGGTTAGCCGTCAGCGGTCAGCCTATGATTTAAAGTTGAACGTTACACCGTCACCTTCAGCTAACCCCCAGTACGCGAATGTGGATGCTGCCTCAGATACGGTCGGTGATTTGGCGATCGCCAAGTTCCGCTGTGACTGCAATCCGTGCCGGGTAGCAGTGATGCAAATGCTGCAGACAGGGCAGTGATCTCTTTAGGGCGCAATTGATCGACTCAAACTGTGCTATTACGTTGCTAAAGCCTTCAGCAACGCATAGATGTCTCAACTCTCACGGCGTTGTCACTTAGGATAGACAACATGGGAGAGAGTTCTACAAACCGGAAAGATTCGTTTTTGGTCTGCGGGCTTGGCAGTTTGGGGCAGTACTGTGTCTCGGTACTCAAGGAGTTTGCCGTTACGGTCAATGCGATCGAAGCCTCCCAAGCGCCCATCTGGGAAATTCCAGACCTGACTGATCTGGTTGATTGTCTGCTGATTGGGGACTGTCGGCAGCCAAAGCTACTAGAGCAAGCGGGCATTCGTGACTGTCGGGCGATTCTACTGGTCACTAGCGATGAGCGCGTCAATATTGCGGCGGCATTTGCAGCACGATCGCTCAACCCAAACATTCGCTTAGTGGTGCGATCGGCACAGGAGAATCTCAACGAGCTATTGGGTCACCAGTTGGGCAATTTTATCGCTTTTGAAGCCACACAACTGCCTGCCCCTAGCTTTGCATTGGCGGCTCTGGACAGTGAAACGCAAGGGTTGTTTACGCTGGAAAAGCAGCGTCTGCGGATCACTACTACGCATATTCAGCCAGACCATCACTGGTGCGATCTGCGCCTCCTTTATGAACTGAATACGCCCAATCGTCGTGTGCTGAGGCATTTCAGAGCGACTGTGCTGCCGCCTGCCAATTCCTTTTACCAGTGGGATCCCGATACCCGCGTCCAGGCTGGAGACACCATTACCTACATTGAAGCAACGGAGGCGATCGCAACGACCCCAGTGCTGTCCCATCGACGACGTGGTGCACTTTGGCAGGAACTGTCTCCCGCTTTAGTCTGGCAAAGCCTGCGGCAAACGCTGCATCAATTCTGGCGTGAAGGCACACAAACACAACGGGTTGCCCTGCTTTCTAGCTTTGTGATGCTCAGCCTCTTTGTTAGTGGTGCCGCGCTTTACAAGCTGCAATATTCTGAGCTTACTTTGCAAGAGGCGCTCAATGTCTCGCTGGTTTTAGTCATTGGCGGTTTTGACAATTTGTTTGGGGATCTGAAGTTACCGTTTGCCATCCCCTGGTGGCTGCATTTGTTTAGTGTGGGCATGACCGTTGCTGGCACAATTTTTATCGGTATCCTCTATGCAACGTTGACGGAGCGAGTCTTAGCGTCACGTTTCCAGTTTTTGAAGCGTCGTCCACCCATTCCAAAAGCTGATCATGTCGTGTTGGTGGGTCTGGGACGGGTGGGACAGCGCATTGCCACGCTTTTACAAGACCTGAAACAACCCTTAGTAGGCGTACATGCGATCGCGCTTGATCCAGGCGTACTGCCGCAAATACCACTGGTAACAGGCAATTTTCGCGATACCTTGATGCGTGTAAATCTGGCGACTGCCAAGAGTATGGTTATCGTCACCGATGATGAGGTCGCCAATCTGGAAATCGCGCTGATGGCGCAGGCAGCTAATCCAAACTGCAATCTGGTCGTGCGCGTTTTTGATCCTGCGTTTACTGAGCATGTGGCACAACTATTGCCTGCCGCTAGAGTGATGGGAGCCTACGCGCTGTCAGCAGCAGCGTTTGCTGGAGCCGCCTTTGGTGAAAATATTCTTAGTCTATTTCGCCTGAACGATCGCACGACGCTTGTCACTGAGTACCAAATTGAGCCAACCGATACTCTCAACGGGTGCTTGCTGGCTGAAATTGCTTATGGCTATGGCGTTGTGCCCATCCTGCACCAAAAAGGCGACCATGAACCCGCCCGACTGATGCCGTCTGATGATATCCGGCTACGAGTGGGCGATCGGCTGGTAGTGCTGGCGACTCTTTCCGGTCTACAACGCGTTGAGCGTGGTATCAGCAAAGCTCCCCGTTGGCAGGTGCAGGTCGAAAAAGCCGTTTCTGAAGAAGCTGTTTTTGCAGGAGCAGGCGCGATCGCACGTATTTCTGGCTGTAGTATTGGCACCGCTAGAGAACTGATGAGCCACTTGCCAGCCGTCACGCCCACGTTGCTTCACAAACATCAGGCACAGCGCCTTGTCCGCGAACTGAACAAGCTACAAGTGCTTGCCAGTCTGCTACGCGCCTCCTAGATTGCCGCCTATATCTGAGTGAGACCATACGCGTGGGCTGCACACTGCTTCAAGAAGCGATCGGGGATTTCGGGTCGCGCTCCCCAATGAAGATGGAGGTAGGATGCATGGAGATTGGGGCGATGCCAGCCTTCGTTGGGGAGCGGGGAGTGGGGAGTGGGGAGTAGGGCAAATAACGGAGAATCAGGTTCCTGGGCTAGGTGCGATCGATGAAACTCGTGACCCCAAACGGTTGTGCCTTTGTCTAAAAGGAGACTGTCGTGGAGGGCGATCGCCTGTCGATAGCCCAACGTCAGTCGCTTACCCATCACCGCTGTTGTGGGCAGTATCCCCACCATTGGAAACGCTTGATCCTCAAAGTTGGTAATTTTTTCGCACAGATACATCAACCCGCCACACTCAGCATACGTAGGCATTCCTGACAGGATCGCCGATCGCACAGCCATACGAGCAGCCTCATTCGCGGTCAGTTGCTCAGCAAACACTTCAGGAAAACCGCCGCCAAAGTAAAGCCCCTGCACGTTGTCGGGTAAGGCACGATCGCGCATCGGACTCCAAGGCACGAGTTCGGCTCCCAGCGCTTCGAGCAGATCCAGGTTGTCGGCGTAGTAGAAGCTGAAGGCAGCGTCTTGGGCGATCGCGATGCGGGGGGAGGGTTGAGGGGATGGGGAAGCAGGGGAAGCAGACGGAACAGACGGAGTTTTGAGTTTTGAGTTTTGAGTAGCACTTCGTGCCGCTGCGCTAGAGAGTTTTGAGTTTTGAGTCTTCCCCTGCTCCCCTTGCTCTCCTTGCTTCCCTTGCCCATCTTCTGCCTTCTGCCCTCTGCCTTCTGCCTTCCTCTCCAACAACGGCATCAACTGCTCCCAATCAAAACACGTCTTTCCCAAATGAGCTAGTTGAGCAACGATCGCATTTAAATCTTCCAGTTCGTCGGTAGGCACTAACCCAAGATGTCGATCGGGGATCGTAATCCCATCTTCGCGGCGCAGAACTCCTAGAATCGGTATGCTGAGTGGTTCTAAGGCAGTTTTGAGGAGTTCCAGGTGACGATCGCTGCCGACTCGGTTCAGCACCACGCCAGCAACGTTGAGGCGAGGATCAAACGAACGGTAGCCATGAGCGATCGCCGCGATCGAGTGTGATAAACCACTACAGTTCAGCACCAGAAGGATCGGCAAGTCCAGCAAACGGGCAATGTGAGCCGTGCTAGCAAACCCGTCTCGCCCTGTTGCACCGTCAAACAGACCCATCACACCTTCTACTAACGTGTGGGTGGCAGTTTGACTGTGGGTTTGAGTGTGGTGATCGAAGCACTGCTGCACATAGGCTTCGGAAGTCAGCATCGGATCGAGATTGCGGCACGATCGTCCCGTCACATACCGATGAAACATGGGATCGATGTAATCGGGACCCACCTTAAACGACTGTACCTGCAAACCTTGCTGTCTCAGAAAAGAGAGAATAGCAAGCGTGACGGTTGTTTTACCAACGCCACTACGTTCTCCAGCAATAATTAGCCCCATCTCAATAGTAATTAGTGGTTAGTTGTTAGAGTCTAGAACCAACAACTAACCACTAACAACCAACCACTGCTTACTGCCCATGCAGCTTCAGTACTTTGGCAACAACTGCCAGACTTTCCTCGTAAAGCACATCATGACCCCAGCGCTGTAATTGCTGACTGAGTAGAAACTCAGCTTTCTGATCAGACAGCGATGAAACGACTTCCGTCTGGCACGCTTGGGCGCTACCACCCGCTTCCATTCGCATACAGCCTGTGGTTTCAGAGCAAAGAATGGTGCAGCAGTTTGCCTGTAAGTTGGTGGACGTAATGCGGATACCCACCAGATCGCCTAAAATTTCGCCCCAGTCAGCAGTGGGGATCGCGGCTAATTCGGCAGTGATTTCGCGCTGATTAGCACCCTTAAAGGTAACGTGCTTGAGGTCGTAGTCGCCTCCTGTTTCATGGAAAGCAACGGGTTGCCAATCGAGCCGACTGGCGATCCAGCCCAGATAAAGGAGTGCTTGTGCTGCGTTGCCTTTTTCGTAGTCGATCGCAAGCTGGTCTGCTTCAATGAGAGAAGCCCGACGCTCAGGGGGATCAAACGCGGCTGCCATTAGCTCTTGCCAGGGTTGCAGGCGATGCCAGTTGAGGTCGGCGATGTAGGTACCGTCATCAATGAGTTCTTGAATCTTGAGAAACTCAGACTCTGGGTCGCTGAAGTAGCAGGAATCCAAAATCAAGCAGTCACACGATTCAGCCAGTGCTTTGAAGAGTGCCTGGTCGGGGTTGGGGGTTGCTTTCCACCAAACAAACTGCGGTAGATCTTGAATCATCAGCGATGCGACCAGTTCACCGACTCGCTCCAAGGCTGCTTTTGTGCCCCTCAGCGTAATGTATTCGCAGCAGATAAGAGAACCACCACTGCCTTGCTGCACCGGGCAATAGGCAGAAACTTGAGCGGTCACGCCCTGATCGGCACCTAAAATGGGACAAAGGGTGATGATACGACCAGGGTTTTGAACAGCGATCGCGTCACTGATGCTAAAACCCCGTATGTTTGGGTTGGTGAACTTGATGCGATCGCTCGGCTTCTTTGCAAACTCTTCTCGTAGTTTGGCTAATGTTCCCGGATCAACACGACCTGTAATCGACAAACCATAGGACTTTTGGGCATCCTGCACTGCTGCTTTAGTCATCGGTCCGTGAATGCCATCGATCGGACCTTCATAAAACCCCAGTGCCGCCAACAGTTGCTGAAACTCTTCTGGCTCATAGATCACCATACTGAACGTCGAAGCTCTGCTGGCACCTTGATTCGGCGAATCAGCACTCTGACTATGCCAGATGGCACTTAGCTCCGCCTCAATTTCATCTAAAGAAATATCTTTGGGTCGTTGAAGAGCAACAAGTGGAGTGGTCGTCATAATCAGTGATTGGTTATTAGTTGTTAGTTGTTAGAAGCAATAGGGAGTAGGGAGTAGGAAATCGATTGTTAGCAGCTATTGAAGAGTCAGTGGTCAACCTTAACTAAAAACTAACAACCAACAACTAAAAACTTTTTAGCCTTCATCCCTCATCCCCCTTTTCACAGTCTTCTCCAGTTTCGCCCATTGCTATTCAAGAGCAATTCTGATTCGACGGGTCCCCAGGTACCAGCTTCGTAGAGCGGAATGCTTTCTGGTGGCGCGGGAGCATCCCAAACGTTTAACAAGGGAGTCAGAATGCGCCAGGAGGCTTCTACCTCATCGCCGCGCGTAAAGAGGGTCTGATCACCAAGCATACAGTCCACCAGCAGACGGCTGTAGGCATCGGTGTTTGCCTGACCAAAGGCAGTGTCGTAGCGAAAGTCCATATCAACCGATCGCGTCCTCAACGACGTTCCCGGTGTTTTCACCTCGAAGCGCAGTGCAATCCCCTCATTCGGTTGAATCCGCATCGTCAGAATATTTGGGTTTGCCTGCTTGGCTGCCGACTGAAACATCAAAAACGGCACCTCCTTAAACTGAATCGCGATTTCAGAGATTTTTTTGGGCATCCGTTTCCCTGTTCGCAAGTAGAACGGCACACCTTTCCAGCGCCAGTTGTCGATCGTCAGCTTCAGAGCGGCGTAGGTGGGCGTGGTTGAATCCGTTGCCGCGCCTTCTTCCTGGCGATAGGCTGGCACCGCTTTGCCCTTCATCCAGCCTTCTGTATACTGCCCGCGAATGGCAGAGTTGCCAAGCGTCTCCAGATCAGCCAGGTGAGTCGCTTGCAGTACTTTCACTTTTTCGTTGCGAATGCTATTCGCCTCTAGAGAGTTAGGCGCTTCCATTGCCGTCAGGCAGAACAACTGCATCAGGTGGTTTTGCACCATATCGCGCAGCGCGCCAGCCGTTTCGTAGTAGCCTGCTCGCCCCTCTAGTCCCACCGTTTCGGCGACGGTGATCTGAACGTGATCGACAAATTGACGGTTCCACAGCGGTTCAAAAATGGCGTTGGCAAAACGGAACACCATCAGGTTCTGCACCGTCTCTTTGCCCAGATAGTGATCGATGCGGTAAACCTGTTGCTCATCGCAGACTTTCTGCACCACACGATTGAGCGCCTGGGCGGAACTGAGATCCCGACCAAACGGTTTTTCAATCACGAGGCGCTGTTTTTTAGGATCTTCAATCATTCTGGCTGCCCCAAGTTGCTGAATGGCTTCTGAAAAGAACTTGGGCGCAACGGAGAGATAAAACACTCGATTGCCGCGTGTACCACGCTGTTGGTCGAGTTCTGCTAAAAAGGTTTTCAGCTTTTGGTAATCATCCTGATTGTCCAGATCGCCAGGGTGGTAGAACAAGCCTTTAGCAAAGTCATCCCAGATTGCCTGAGACCCTATCCCGCCACCAAACTCTTCCACGCCTTCGCGCATGTGTTCACGGAAGTAGTCGTGGCTCCAGTCGCGGCGGGCAACACCGACGATCGTCAGTTCAGGTGGCAAGCGACGCTCTCGCTTCATCTGATAGATCGCGGGTACGAGCTTGCGCTGGGTCAGATCGCCAGAAGCACCAAAGATAATGAGAATCTGCGGTTCGGGGATGCGATCCTGTTGTAGACCAACGCGAAGGGGGTTTTCGAGCAGAGTGACCATAGGTGGGGAAAGAGAAGGATAAAGGATAAAGGATGAAGGATTAAGAGGGATAGGGAACAGGGTTAACGCCCACTCCCCACTCCCCACTCCCTACTCCCTAAACGGCTGCCAAGCGGTTCACTTTGTCTTCGAGGGATTGCATCAACGACTGATAGGGTTTGATGAATTTATCGATGCCGTCGACCAGGAGTTCATCCATGACTTCGTCCAGGTTGATGTTGATGTCGGGGTCTTTGAGGCTTTCGATGAGGTTGTAGGACTCCTCAACGCCTGTTTCGATACGGTCAGCCACGTTGCAGTGATCGGCGCACGCTTCGATCGTGGCAGGTGGCAACGTATTTACCGTATCAGAACCAATCAGTTCATCAACGTACATAACATCACTATAGTCAGGGTTTTTGGTGCCCGTACTTGCCCAGAGTAACCGTTGAACATTTGCACCTTTGGCACTCAAGGCTTTCCAGCGATCGCTCTGAATAATCTTTTTATACTCCTGGTAGGCAATCTTTGCGTTAGCGATCGCTACTTTTCCTTTAATTGCGATCAGGCGATCGCGGCTACCAGGTTCGGATGCCCCTTGCTTGAGCTTCGCGTCGATTTTGTCGTCGATGTTGGAATCAATACGGCTGAGGAAGAAGCTGGCAACGGAGGCAATGTTGCTGATGTCCTGTCCCGCAGCGACCCGTTTCTCTAATCCGCGAATGTATGCCCAGAAGGTTTCGACATAGCTGCTTACAGAGAACAACAGCGTCACGTTCACGTTGATCCCTTCGCTGATGACTTGCTCGACGGCAGGAATCCCTTTTGAGGTGCCGGGGATTTTGATCATGACGTTTTCTTTGCCGATCGCCGCATAGTAGCGACGCGCCTCGGAAATCGTTTTCTCTGTGTCGTGGGCAATATCAGGGGGCACTTCGATGCTGATGTAGCCATCTAAACCGCCGGATTCATCATAGATTGGCTTGAAAATATCGCAGGCGTTGCGGATGTCTTCAAAGACCAAAGACTCATAGATCTCCAGCAGCGGCTTCTTAGCTTTGATCCCCGCTTCAATGTCGGCATCGTACATCGCGTTACCCGCGATCGCCTTCTCAAAAATAGCGGGATTGGACGTAATTCCTCGCAGTCCACGGGTTTCAATGAATTTCTTCAAGTCGCCTGACTGAATGAGATCCCGCGCCAGGTTATCCATCCAGATGCTCTGACCGAACTCTTTGATCTCCAAAAGATGATTTGTCATCGTTGTTTACTCCTGAATCAAGTGCTTTACTGTCAACGTCGAATGCTTGTCTCACAATCGATAGCTTAAAAACTTAACGAATGTCCTAGCGGATTGACTCATCCTATTGCCAGAAGTTTTGCTCGCTAGAACTAAGATGGCACCATAATCCATCCTCGAAGCGTTTGACTGAAAGAATACACTCTGAGACTTGGCGTGATGAGGTGCAGCCACGATCGAGCGTTTAGCCGCAGTCTAGCGATTCGTGCGTCTCAACCGTTGGTTGATCTCTCTGATAGCCCTGGTCAGAATCGCTCTGTAGTATTATGACGTTGTGATTCCACCTTCTATCTTAAGAAGGCATGAGAAGATTAGCATTTCCTTTAGAACAACTACAGAAAGCGATCGCTGGTAGGTGTTGGAGCATACCTTAGATCGGTAGGTTGGGTTGAGGAAACGAAACCCAACAGGCAAGATTGATGCGATCGCGATCAATCTTGCCTCAGCCTTGCCCATCCTGAATCTAGTCAGTTGAGGGCAACTCATGCACTACCGCCGTGCCAAAACACCCGGAGCAACGTATTTCTTTACCCTTGTGACCCATCAACGGCACCCAATCTTTCAGCATCCAGATGCAGTTGAACTACTGCGCCAAGCATTTCGCTCCGTCAAACACACCCACCCCTTTACAATCGAGGCGATCGTCATCTTACCGGATCACCTCCATTGCCTTTGGACGTTACCACCGGAGGATGCCGATTTCTCTAACCGCTGGCGCTTGATTAAAAGCAGGTTTACCCGATGCTGCCCTGCCCAATTTCGCCAGCAACGGTCAACGGCTCGGCAACATAAGGGGGAACAAGCGGTGTGGCAGCGACGCTTTTGGGAACATCAAATCGCCGATGAGGCAGATTTTGCACAGCATTGCGATTACATCCATTACAATCCCGTCCATCATGGCTTGGTGAAAGCGCCGAAGGAATGGGCGTATTCAAGCTTTCACCGAGCAGTGCGATGGGGAATGTATACGGAAGACTGGGGCGCAGACAGTAAGTTTCAAAATTTAGATGGGGTAGGCAAAGAGTGATGAGTGTTGGGTTTCATGCTTCAACCCAACCTACAAGATCTGCGATCGCACTAAAATCTGAGGGGGAGTGTATTTCTAGAGTAAGACAAATGATTTAAATTGATCCTTTAGAAATGGCAGATCGAGTCTGATGCAACGGGACAGATCGGTTGACCGATCGCATTCTTTGCCAAGTCAAGTTTCTGCAATTTGGTGAGTGATTTTAGAGCATTTATATCAGTAATTTGATTACGGTTGAGTGTCAGGTTCGTCAAATGGATGAGCGATCGCAGCGCACCGATATCAGCAATTTGATTGGCGCTCAGGCTGAGGTCAGTCAGATTTTTGAGCGATCGCATGGCGCTAATATCCATGAGGCGATTATCGTCGAGAGTTAATTCCCGTAGCTGAGTGAGTCTGTTTAATGGGTTCAGATCACTGACCTCGTTGTGCCGTAAGTCAAGTTGGGTTAACTGGTGGAGCGATCGCAAGGCGCTAAGATCGGCGATCTGATTATCGCTGAGAACCAGTTTTGACAGTTGAGTGAGCGATCGCAGCGCCTCTAGATCAGTAATTTCGTTTTCACCAAGATTCAGTTCCATTAACTTGGTGAGCGTCTTCAGTGGGCTGAGATCGCTAATGCGGTTACGGCGTAGACCGAGGATGACCAGATAGCGCAATGGCTCTAAGGGACTGAGATCGTTGATGCGATTGTCGCTGAGAAGGAGGGTTGTCAGGCTAGTCAGCGATCGCAGGGGACTGATGTCATCCACACGATTACCGATGAGAAACAGCTCGTTGAGTTCGGTGAGTGCTTGCAGTGGCTCAAGGTCAGTGAGGCGATTTTTGATCAGAAAGAGCTTGGTGAGATGGGTGAGCGATCGTAGTGAACTCAGATCAGCCACCCGATTTTCGCTCAAGTGAAGTTCGGTCAGGTCGGTTAGAGCCATCAAAGGGCTAAGATCAACAATCTGATTCTGATCCAGGTTCAGAGCGGTAAGACGGGTGAGCGATCGTAAAGGACTGAGGTCAACAAGACGACGATCGCTAAGCTCCAGCACAGTGATGTGAGACAGGGTTTGAGTTGCCTCAAGGCAGCTAGAGGTCTGCGCTTTTTGCAAAAGTACTGTGACAGTTTGCTGCGTGATGGCAGGAAGACTTGATCGCTGTAAGCAAAGATCGGTAAAGGCTGGGACTGTTTCGGCGGGTAATGTTTGTGCTAAAGCTACAGGTGAACTCCAGGCGAGGTAGAGGAAAAGGGTGATGCAGAGGGCGATCGCGGCATAGTTTCTGTAGAGCATCGCTCAACTCATCGTCCGCTTTGCTGTTTGACCCACTGACGAAACGCACGCAAAGCGGGACTCGTGCCTGCGGTGGCACTCATTTCGACAAATTGGGTAATGCCTTCAACGATGGGGATGGTCGGAAAGGTTGGACTGGTTGCTGACTCGACATAACTGCGATCGCGCAACACGCTTATTTGTAGTTTGCCATCGTCATAGCGCCAAATTTCCGGTACGCCCAAGGCTTCGTAAGCACTCACTTGAGTTTTAGAGGTGACATCAACTTCAATGGCGAGATCGGGGGGCGGGTCGATCGACAAATCCAACCGCTTTTTACCGATCATCTGAGCATGATTCTCGATGTAAAAACAGTTGTCTGGCTCGATACCGTAGCCCATCTCCTGCCGCTTGAAGGTTGTAGAACCAAAACATTCACGGTCAATTTCTAGCTCCTCCAAGATGATCTTGACCATATCGCCAATGATTTCTTTGGCTTTCTCATGTTCTGGCAGCGGCATTCTGATCTCTAAGGTTCCGTTGCTGTAAGCCAACCGAGCAGCGCGGCGATCGCCCAATTCTGCCAGAATGTCTTCAAACGCTTGCCAGCTAATGTCGCGCAGTAGCAAGCGTTGTCCCGGAGGCACGGTGAGTTGGTTCAGTTGGAGTGTAACCATGAAGGGTTAGAGTCTTTGGCTTTCTTCAGTTTAGTGGCAAACTCAGACTGCTTTCGCTGCGGTCGCAGAATAGAAAGTACTGGATGCGATCGCTCTCATCTTAGACACTCTGCACATTCGGACAATGGAGCCTTGGCAATGCCCGAAGTCGAGAACATTCTTCTTCTGTCACTGCTGTCGATAGCGCTACGAAGGCTGCTGCTGAACTATTTACAGTGCCAGAGGCTGCTTGAGGTAACGCCGATTCACTCCTTGACAGTGTGATTGAAGATCTAAAACTTGAAAATCTAACGCTTGAAAATGTGAAGCTTGATAGAATTGCTCCAGAGAGGTATCGCTCGATCGCAAGTCAGCTAGATCACCTTACCGCATTCAGCGATGTACCTGCTGCCGCTCATGAGTGACCGCAGGCGCGGGATGCAGGAGTGCGGCAATTTTCTACAGTGAAGGGCTGGTTGCCTTGAAACAACGCTGGTCATTGTTTTTGATCGCTTGTTTTTACACAAAGGCTGAAAAGCCTACCGAGCCTGTAGTCCTGCTTCCTTGCAGAGGACACAGTAGACAATGATTTGTGCTAGAAATCGACGCACAAACCAGAGGTCAAGTGCTGGAATGTGCCGCTTTGTTTCTCTCTACTACCCATGACACAAACCCCTGCCTCAGATGAATCGCTTTACGAGTTGGCGCTCGAAGCTGACCCGACACTCCCGATTCTTCAGGTCAGTCCAGCGACGCTCAAGGCGGCGTTTGGTGCTCTGATTGATCTGCTCTCCGATCGTGAGTTGCCTGCTGTTGTGTGGGCAAAGCTACCCAGAGGCGAGATCTGGCAAGCTGAACTGGAGCGATATAGCGCGTTAGAAGGTGTTTCAAGAGCGATCTACGTCTTCAAGAACCATCGCGAAGAAAGTGCCGACGAAACTAGCATTGTGAGCAGCACGCTTGTAGACCTCAGCATTGAGTCAGAGCCGCCAGCCGTAAACTCGCCTGAGGCGACTCCCCCTGCATGGCTAGAAATTCTACTTGCTCCAGAGAGCCATTTGCGGCGAGATTACTTTCTGCTGGTGTGGACGGCTCAATTTAGAGGATGCATTCTCGCGCACCGTCCGCGCTCTGCACAACTCGCAAAACTTTCTGGGGGCAATGCGCTGGAGTCGCTGGCTGGCTTAGCAGATGTAGCGTTGCCAGGAGCGATCAACGATAGTCAGGAGCGACGACAGCATTTGCTAATACTCTCGTCGTTTGACGGAAGCTTGATTGAACGCCTCTTAAGTGGCTTAGCACAGGTGCTGACAACCAACGCAACTTTGCCCAGCGCAGCAGCGTCGGGGGAGACAACGGTTGATGTTAGCCTGACGCTGCCTGATGTGGTTGCACATTGGCAACAGTTGACCAGTGTGATATCGACAACCCCAACCGATCCCACCGCCTGGGGACAACTCTTTATGAAACAAATTCAGCGGCAGGAGGAGGTGTTGCAGCGTAGTGCCGTTTACCGACGACAGGCAGATCTAGTAGAGATACTCCAGATTCAAAAAGAGGAGTTGATCAACGCGCTGCGATCGAAAGCCGATTTTATCAACACGGTTGGACAAGAACTGCGAACACCGTTGACCACGATCAAAACTGCCCTCTCGTTGCTGAATTCGCCCAGCTTAAAACCACCACAACGCCAGCGCTACCTGGATCTCATTGCTAAGGAATGCGATCGCCAAAGCTCACTGATTACCAGTTTGTTGGATCTGGTGCAACTGGATCAGGCAGTGAGTCCGACTGCTCTTGAGTCCATTCGGGTCTCTGATATTGTGCCAGGTGTCGTGAGTACCTATCAACCACTCGCTGAAGAAAAAGGCGTAAAGCTATCCCATATGGTGCCTGAAGATTTGCCTGCGATCGCCTGTATGAGCAACTGGCTTAAGCAGATTGTGATCAACCTGTTGCATAACGGCATCAAATTTACACCCAGTGGTGGGCAAGTCTGGGTACGCGCCAGACAGCAAGGCAGCTACGTCAACCTGGAAGTTCGTGATACAGGTGTTGGTATGGCTCCTAACGAACTCCCCAAGATTTTCGATCGCTTCTACCGTATCCGACAAGCATCGCTAGAAGATACCAGTGGGGCAGGCTTAGGGCTAACGATCGTTCAGCAATTATTACTCCACTGTGGTGGCTCCATCTCAGTGAGAAGCAAACTGGGTGAAGGCTCTACCTTCACTGTGCTGCTGCCAATTCGTCAACGGCAAGCTGTACCGCCACTGTCATAAGCCAGGTTGTTCTGGTCGAAGGCTACTAAAAACGGGGTTCAATTCGATGAATTGAACCCCATCTAGAAAGACAAAGACATAGCTAGATTACATCGCCAGAGCCAATTCCTCTAGCAAATGCATCTAGTAATGTCCTAGACCGCGATCGCCTGAACTTGTTCAGACAAGCGTGTATCCTTTTCCTGCCATACCTGACCGTCGAGCGCCATTTGCTCAATCAGGCTAGCAAGTCGCAGTGCCTTGAGTGCCTGCTCACCACCAACAGATGGCTGGTTGCCACCCCGGACACAGCCAACAAAATGCTCCAGCTCAGCGTTGAGCGGCTCAATATTGCTGGTATAAACCTTCTCGATTAACCCATCCTGCCGATAGAGCACCTGACCGTGATCCGTCATGCAGTTGGCTGTTGTGCGCCGATGAATCAAAATCTCGTTGTTGAGAAAATCGGCTTCGGTCAGCGAGTTTTTGCAGTGGGCAGCAATGCGTCGAATTTTGCGATGCGTCACTTTGCTGGATGTCAGCGTTGCCACAATGCCATTAGCAAAGCCTAATGTTGCTGTCACGTAGTCTAAGAAGCCAGAATCGGAGGCGCGACTGCCGCTAGCAGTAAGCTTGACGACAGGCGATGCTGCCAGTTCCAGCATCAAGTCAATGTCATGGATCATTAAATCCAGAACAACAGAGACATCGTTAGCACGATCGGCGTAGGGACTCATCCGATGCGCTTCTAAAGCAAGTAGCTCTTCAGCCTTGAGAATTTTATTCAGTTCTTGAAAAGCCGGGTTAAACCGCTCAATGTGCCCGACTTGCAGGATACATTGAGACGCTGCTGCTGCATTGACCAGCGATTCGGCTTCGGCAATGCTAGCGGCGATCGGCTTTTCGACGAGTACGTGGACACCTGCGTGGAGACAGGTCATACCAACCTGATGATGCAGCCGCGTTGGCACAGCCACACAGACGGCATCAACATGCAATAAAAGATCGCGGTAGTCTTCAAAAAAACGGACTCGATATTTACTAGCCGTATCAATGCCGCGCTCAACGTTGACATCAGCTACGCCCACCAGCTCAACATCTTTCAGCATGCTGAGGACGCGAGTATGGTGCTGTCCCATATTACCAACCCCAACGACACCCACCCGAATCGGTTCGGGATGACTTCGCTGTATCTGCGCGCTCGCAAGGTGTGCGGTCGCTTTCTGTACACCTAAAGAACCAGACGAAATGCTATTTTGCACTTCTATTACTCTCCTCCACCACCGAGAACCTGAATAACCGACACTTATAGAGCCAAGTTAGTCATCCGAATGGTAACATGGCATCTCTATTTGTGAAGAATTTCAAAGCTGTAACAAGGTTCCCCAACGGCAGTAAATTTTCCAATCAGCCTAACAAGGCAATATTTTGTCTTTGATTCTTTTTAAGATTTTGAACATCCCTGGATTATCGGCTAATGAATGCTAGAAATTAGGGAATCCTTTGACCATTGCACCCTGTTTCTTTTGATACTCGTAAGCTCTGATGAAACGTTTTTTACTTCAGTTTAAGCATGGTTTGTTTCGGCAATACGGCATGGCTGGAGGCATGGGTCTATTGCTCCTGATTGGTGGTCTGGCGTTCAAACCCGGTTTGAGGTCAAACGCGGATGTGCCCCAAGTGCTGGCTGGCGGCGATCGTGGAAAAAGTCAAGCAAAAGCGGCATCTAGGGGTGAGCAACGGCAGGAACAGAACCGTCAGATTCGTCCTGAAAATTTTGCGCTTGATCGTTATCCGGTCATCAACAAGAACGAGAAATACTGGCGCAACTTGCTCTGGACAACCGCAGTCGTGCAGCCTCAAGACGCGTTTGTTGCCAGTACGATCGAGCAAATACTGGCAATGGCTGTACGCCCCCGACTATCGAATGCGCAAAAGCGCACGATCGATATGGCAGCGCGGGTCGGCACGCAGCTTTATTTAAGCGATCCCAGTCGTTATGCCAGCCTGGGCGAACAGTTTCGGCAAACCATCGATCGCAGTCCTGATCCTGAATGGGTAGCGATGTCTCTTTCGAGCTTGGCAAGAGGCGGTTTGTCACCAGAGGAAATTCAACCGCTTGTGGGACGGGTGAAAGCACGGTTTCCCAACTGGTCTGCGAATGTCTCCTTGCAAACAACCCTGCGCGAAATGGCGGAGTTGATCTCTCCCAGCACTGTGCCACCGCTGGGAGACTTGCTCAATTGGACGATCGCCCCCAAGCAACTACAGTTGTATGTACTCTGTCAGCGCGATCGATCGGTGTTGTGCCAAACAGTGCTAAAAGATGGCAATGGTGCTTTTGTTCGCCAACCGGATGGACAGCTTTGGTCAGTACCGCTGCTGCTGCGATCGATTCACGACTTGAGCTGGAACTTTATTCGTGGCGAAACGCCTCAGGGCATTTACCGTATGGAAGGCGTGGTGCCTCAGCCGGATGATGAGTTTTTTAGAGCGTACGGTCAGTTTGCACTGGTCAACCTGTTTGTGCCGTTTGAATCAGGTGCCAAGCAATTTGTACCCGGAAAGCCAGGACCGTTTAAGGGCAGTCTGGCAAATTACCAGCGCTTGTTACCCCCATCTTGGCGAAACAACTGGGCGATTCAGGAAAGTTTCTGGGCTGGCAAAATTGGGCGATCGCTCTTCCGCATTCATGGTACGGGCGAATCTCCAGACTTCTTTAGTGGCAAAGACAAAAACCCTGACACTTATAACTGGAATCCCACCATTGGCTGTCTATCGGCTGTGGAGCTGTACAACGAACAAGGTCAGCTACTTCAGGCGGATATGCCCAAGCTCTTGAACGCCCTGCAAACACTCGGCGGCAAAAATTTTGCTGGCTATGTGGTGGTAGTAGATGTGCCAGGAAACGCCCGTCAGCCGATCGCGCTGGATGCGATCGAAACAGCTCTACGCGGCGGTAAGCTCTCGCTCAGCACGACGCGACAGCTACAAACATTGCCCAGCAACGCGCTGCCGACCAAAGCGCTGCAAACCGCAGCCTTTCAGCCACCAAAAGGCGATCGCCAGGTAACCGCTGTACCGACTCAGAACGTTTCACCGTCACCCATCGCATCGATCGCTGATCCAACAGTCAGCCGATCGACACCCAGCTCAAGCATCTCTGTTACGCCGCAGCCAGAGATCAATCCAACGACGCAACCCCTGCCGATCGCGTATTGAGGACATAGAGAATCAGGAGTGGAACATAGCGTTGCACTCAAAACTTCACTGCTCATCCCACGCCTATTGCACTCTATAATGGGCTTTCTAAGTTTTTCTGCATGAAGGTGGCTGATTGACTGTACCTGTAGTATCCCTTTGGGTTGATGCTGGCAACTGGTGGGGGCTTACCTGGCGCTTGCTGTTGGCATCGCTCATCGGTGGCGCGATCGGTCTGAATCGACAAATGTCAGGCAAAGCGGGAGGACTAAGAACGCACATGCTGGTGAGTTTAGGAGCCGCTCTGTTTGTGGTGATTCCCACTGCGATCGACGCAACGGCTCACGCAGATGCCATCAGCCGATCGATTCAAGGGGTTGCAACGGGAGTCGGCTTTTTGGGTGCGGGTGAGATTGTGCATCAATCGCGCACAAGGTCAGGTAAACCAGAGATTAAGGGCTTGACATCCGCAGCCGCAATCTGGGTATCGGCGGCATTAGGAATGATCGCAAGCGTTGGTTTGTGGCAAGTTAGCCTGATTGGTACGCTGCTAACCCTGCTCATTTTGATTGGGGCAAAATGGCTCGAAAAATTTGTGCCTGTCGATCGTAATGAAGAGAGGTAGGCATCAGCGCTGCTTTCTAAAGCTAAAACCTATGCTTCGCAAGCCTTTGCCCTGGGACAACTTAAGTCGCTCATCGATCACCGAATCATGGATCGATCGCCTCTGGTTATTGGGGCTACTACTCGCAGCAGGCGTACTATTTGGTGTCAACCTGGGCAACGTGGCGCTACGAGACTGGGATGAAGGAACCGTGGCGCAGGTGGCACGGGATATCTGGCGATCGCCACCCGGTTCGTGGGTCTGGTTGCATCCAACGATCGCGGGTGAGCCGTATTTGAATAAACCACCGCTGATGCACTGGCTGATCGCGCTGGCATTTCGGCTGGGTGGTGTGAATGAATGGATGGCACGGTTGCCTGGAGCGACGCTCGCCGCGCTCTCGGTACCGTTGCTGTACGGGATTGGGCGGGAATTATTTTCGCGTCGCAAGCCTGCGATTTTTGCTGCGTTGGTTTATTTGACGTTGCTGCCTGTTGTCAGGCATGGACGCTTGGCAATGCTAGATGGAGCCGTAGTGTGCTTCTTCCTGTTGCTCATCTTCTGCCTGCTGCGATCGCGGCGAGATTTACGCTGGGGCTTCGGTATGGGCATCGCGTTTGGACTACTGTGCTTGACGAAAGGCATCGTTGCGCTGCTGCTGGGCGCGATCGCGATCGCGTTTTGCCTGTGGGATACCCCTCGTTTGTTGACTTCTAGCTATGTTTGGAGTGGTGTGTTGCTGGGCAGTGCGCCTGTAGTTGCCTGGTACGGGGCGCAGTGGCAGTACTACGGTCAACAGTTTTTCAACATGAATCTACTCAGCCAATCGCTCGATCGAGTGGTCGTTCCAGTCGAGGGACATCGGGGCGAACCCTGGTACTATCTCCTTGAAGTGCTGAAATATAGCGCACCCTGGCTGCTGTTCTTCCCGCAAAGCTGCCGACTGGCATGGGAAAACCGTAACTTGAGTTGGGCAAAGCTAGTACTGGTGTGGATAGCGGGCTACCTGCTAGTCATTTCGCTCATGAGTACAAAATTGCCCTGGTATGTTTTACCGGTTTACCCAGCGTTTGCGATCGCGGTCGGCGCGTACCTTACTGAAGTCTGGCAGCCATCGGATCTCTTTGGACTACATCAACCAGAGCGTCATCGTTATTCGATTGCCTGGACTGTCATCCTCAGCTTCATTGCGATCGCAGGTTGGGTCAGCAGCGTTTATTTCAGCCCGATGGGGTTGCAGCCTCAACCTGGCTTACCCATCATTCTAGGAGCCGTTTCACTCACGCTAACAACCGCGACTGTGCTGCTGTGGCGACGAGACTCGCAGTTTGTGCTGGTATTGCTTTGGGGCATGTATGTCTCACTGCTGCTGTTCGTCGCCTCGCCCTACTGGCTTTGGGAACTAGGGGAGTCGTATCCAGTGAAGCCTGTTGCGGCGCTTGTTCGCCAGCATACGCCCTCCGATGCGACGGTTTGGACACTCTACCCGTATAGTCGCCCGTCGCTCAACTTCTACAGCGATCGACGCATTATACAAAGTGCTGCCAACGCCAGCCAGCTTCCCCCAGCGTTGCAAGACTACTGGCAAAAAGCCCCCCATCCGTATTTGCTAGTCGAACAGGCAACTCTGGCACAACTTTCCCTGCCCGCCATGCAGCCATTGGGTGCTGTCGAAAAATGGGTTTTGCTGACGCGCCAGCAGGGGATAGCAGACAACAAAATAGCCGCACAAAACAACCGTTTGAGCGAGAGCCAGACATAGAAGGAAAGGGATCGGAGATGGGTGTGAAGGTTGTTCGCGTGATTCAGCCCATGCAGCACTACTGGAAAAAGTATCCAATGCTTGCTTGGGCGGTATGGTTTCTCTGGTTGTTGACGATCGCAGCGATCGCCCTGTTCTGGCAGGTTGGCAGTATTGGGTTGATTGATGAAACCGAACCTCTTTTTGTCGAAGCCTCACGTCAGATGGTGCTCACAGGCAACTGGATTACGCCTTACTTTGATGGTGAACCACGCTTTGACAAGCCCCCACTGATTTACTGGTTGATGGTCATTGCGTTTCAATGCTTTGGCATCAATGAGTTTGCGGCTCGTCTGCCATCTGTACTCTCAGCTTTGGCGATCGTAGGCTTCTGCTTTTACACATTACAGCGTCACGGAGAGCCAGGAGTCAGCGGTCAGCGGTCAGCGGTCAGCGGTCAGCGGTCAGCGGTCAGCGGTCAGCGGTCAGGATCAGCCCAAACCTCAAACCTCAAACCTCAAAACTCCCCACCCCTTACTCCTCACCCCACCGCAAAGCGGAAGCAAGCTACACCCCTCACTTCTTACCTCTCACCCCCTCACCTTGCCGCTTGTCTCGGTGCCACAATGCTACTGCTCAACCCGAACATCTTCTTCTGGGGGCGGACAGGCTACTCCGATATGCTGCTCACAGCGTGTCTTAGCGGTTCACTGCTGGCGTTTTTTGTTGGTTATGCTCAGCTCGATCGCCCCCTCAGTCAAAAGCGCTGGTATTTTGCGTTCTACGTACTGATGGCGCTTGCTGTGCTCACTAAGGGTCCGATCGGCATTCTTTTGCCCGGTCTGATCATCGGCTGCTTTTTGCTATACGTGGGTGAGGGCAGAGCTGTGCTGCGGGAACTGCGGCTACTGAGAGGTGGACTGGTTGTGCTGGTCATCTCGTTGCCCTGGTACGTGCTGGTGACGCTGGAAAATGGCGCGGCATTCATCGATTCCTTTTTTGGCTATCACAATGTTGAGCGCTTCACGCAAGTCGTCAATCATCATGCAGGACCGTGGTACTTTCACCTGCTGGTCATTCTGGTTGGCTTTTTGCCCTGGTCAGCCTCTTTGCCCGCCGCGATCGCTCATGTGAAGCCGCTACAACGTCGCTATTGGCAAGCCCAACCGCGCACTCAGCAGCTTGGGCTATTCGCTTGCTTCTGGTTCCTGGTGGTTTTAGGGTTCTTCACGATCGCCTCGACTAAATATTTCAGCTACACGCTGCCTTTGATGCCTGCCGCGGCGATTTTAGTGGCGCTTCTATGGGCAGATTACGTGACGCAGGCACAGACTCGTCAACAGACTGGCTTTATAGTGAGTGGCATTTTGCAGGTGCTGCTACTGCTGGCGGTGACCGTCGCTATGGTTTACTGCCCCCAGTGGCTAGGGTCTGACCCCTGGATGCCCAACTTAGGCTTGCGTATACAGCAGGCGGGCTTGTCAACGATCGGTGCTGTAATTTGGGGACTAACGACCATCGCGGCGATCGGGCTGTTGCTATGGCGCAGCCGTTGGCTATGGCTGACAAACACACTCGGCTTTCTTGCCTTTTTAATTCTGGTCGGGCATCCGTTCCTGCTGATTGCAGATGCCGAGCGCCAGTTGCCATTGCGACAGCTTGCCCAGATTGTAGTGCAGACCCAGCAGCCCACCGAAGATCTGCTCATGCTTGGGTTCAAAAAGCCGAGCTTAGTATTCTACACTCGCCAGCATGTGACCTATCTGGATCAACCCACGGCAGTAAGCAACTACCTTCAGTCGCAGCCGAGCGATCGCACCGGGGCGCTAATTATTGCTGGAATGGAACCGTTACGGCAACTAAAGCCACAACTCAGGCAATATCAAGTGATTAGCCATGCTGGCGTTTACCGTCTGATACGGGTGGTACGTGCCAACGTTGGGCTGAAGTCATAATCGATCGTAGCTTAACGCGAAACAAACCAGCCAGCTCAGCGATGGAAGGGATTGACCGATAAGTCTAACCTGCAGATGTAGAAGCGGTTTCCGATCGCCATCTCTAAATAGCATCCATTCAGACCAGATGTAGCGATATCGCTAGTCATTAAGGTTAAGCAAGAGCAGTCAATAAGAATAGACGTATCAATATGCGGTCATGCCAAAAAACTAAAGATAACGAGCCGCACTTGACGCCCCAGCATCACCAGCCCTCTTCCATTCTGCTTGAAAGAAAGCAAGAGACAGAGGTCGTCTACAGCGCAGAAGAACTACTGAAACTGAGGACCCGACTCCAATCCCCATTGGTGCTTCAGAAAATGCTTGTACATATTCTCACGCATTACCATTTGCTCATAGAGCTTGATGAGGAAGTCTTGAGCCTGTTCGCGGCTCATGTGCTGCACTTGGGACTCAAAGGAACGGATACTGAATTGCTGCTCTAAAGACAGCTCAACAGGTTGGCTCATATTGGACTCCAGATTGAGAGAGTGTATTCTGACAAACCTTTAACCCGATCGCTCAAGTCAAAGGCTACTTGCGAACGTTGATTTCTTTCATAGTTCCCTAAAAAGAGAAATCTCTATTCGCCTTGTATTACAGAATATAACAACCATTTGACAAAAAACCCATACCCCTCTTGGGGTGATCTCCACATCGATCGCTCTATCAAAAGCCGTGTCTTGCTTTCAGCTTTTCTCAATTTAGATGACAGCACACTGGCTGGAGAAGGATTTGTAGCAGGAAGCACCAATGCTTTCCAGGCTCACAACCGCGAACAGACAATCTGTAGTCAAAGCGACTTTGCAAGTCCGACTTGTAGTCTAACTAAACTAATAGGCAGTGTAAAACGCCAAGTCCCTGATCCTAAAAGGCTTTTCGTATATCCGACTAAAATTATCGGGTATGTTTGACGTGGTTTTTAGCCCGTGTTACCATCATTCGAGTTTGGTACTTAATACTGTCTTTCGTTTTCACACTGTCCTCTGCGTTTACAAAGAGATTTTGACCCATGACTCAGGCAACTCGACCACAAACTAAGTCTGCTGCGACCTTTCGTGCCCTCAAATGTAAAGAGTGTGGTGAAGAGTACGAACTTAAGGCAATGCACGTTTGTGAGTTTTGCTTCGGTCCTCTAGAAGTGGCTTATGACTACGACGCGCTCCGACGATCGGTGACCCGTGAGAGCATTCAGGCAGGACCGCATTCCATCTGGCGCTATCGTCCTTTTTTGCCTGTTGAAACGAATCAGCCGATCGATGTTGGTACAGGAATGACACCGCTCGTTCGGGCAAATCGCTTGGCGCGCCGTCTCGGTCTGAGTAAGCTCTATATCAAGAATGATGCCGTTAATATGCCGACCCTTAGCTTCAAAGATCGGGTGGTATCAGTGGCGCTAACGCGGGCAAAAGAACTAGGCTTCTCAACAGTCTCTTGCGCCAGCACGGGCAACCTGGCAAACTCGACAGCAGCGATCGCGGCTCATGCAGGTTTAGACTGCTGCGTGTTCATTCCTGCCGATTTGGAAGCCGCTAAAATCATGGGCACATTGATCTACAGTCCTACTGTCATGGCGGTACAGGGCAACTACGATCAGGTGAATCGCCTTTGTTCCGAAGTTGCCAACACGCACGGCTGGGGCTTTGTGAATATCAACCTGCGTCCTTACTATTCGGAAGGCTCCAAAACATTGGGCTTTGAAGTTGCAGAGCAATTGGGCTGGCAGTTGCCTGACCACATTGTGGCACCGCTGGCATCCGGTTCGCTGTTCACCAAGATTTACAAGGGCTTCCGAGAATTCGTTGATGTGGGTCTAGTTGCCGATAAGCACGTTCGCTTCAGCGGAGCACAGGCTGATGGTTGTTCACCCATTGCTCAGGCATACCGGGAGGGACGCGATTTTGTCACACCTGTGAAGCCCAGCACGATCGCCAAGTCGCTGGCGATCGGCAATCCGGCGGATGGTGTATACGCGATCGACATTGCCCGTAAAACCAACGGCAACATTGAATCGGTTAACGATGCCGAAATCATTGCAGGCATTAAGCTCCTGGCAGAAACTGAAGGTATCTTTACCGAAACCGCTGGCGGCACAACGGTAGCGGTGCTGCAAAAGCTCGTGGAAGCGGGCAAAATTGACCCTGATGAAACCACCGTTGTCTACATCACAGGCAACGGGTTGAAAACTCAAGAAGCCATTCAGGGTTATATTGGCGAACCGTTCACGATCGAACCCAAGCTAGACAGCTTTGAGCGGGCACTCGAACGCTCACACACACTGGAACGTCTGGAATGGCAGCAAGCGCTTGTATAAGTTGTTAGTTGTTGGCTGTTAGTTGTTAAGTCGCTTGCTAAATCATAGAACTCAAAACTCTCTCACCATGTCTATCAAAGTTCTCATTCCAACTCCGCTACAGAAGCTCACCAATAATCAGGCAACGGTTGAATGCACCGCCGATACGGTTTCTGGTTTGTTGGAATCACTGGAAACAAACTGTCCGGGAATTAAAGCGCGTCTATGCGATGACAAGGGCGAATTGCGTCGTTTCGTTAACTTTTACGTGAACAGCGAAGATATTCGCTTTTTAGACGGTGCCAATACACCCCTGAAAGATGGTGATGAGGTTAGCATTATTCCGGCGATCGCGGGTGGCTGATTGGGTTCGAGGCTACACTCCTGCTCTTAATCAGAGCAAGTGCAGCGGATCGATGTCAATGGTTAGGCTGACGCTGCTGGCGCAGAGTGCTCGAAGCGCAGCGACATCGGGCAGCGTCACTGGCTGGTGGAGCGGCAGTTTAAGCAGAATCTGCCAATGGTAGCGACGGGCAACGCGCAAAATCGTCGCGGGAGCGGGACCCAGACGCTCAACGCCTTGCGCTTCCAGATCAGCGAGTGCAAGTGCGACCCGTTCGGCTGCCTGCTGCACTGTAACTGGGCTACTGCTACCAAAGCGCAATAGCACCAGGCGGCTGTAGGGTGGATAGTGGAGCTGCGATCGATGCTGTAATTCGTCCTCGACAAACCGCTCATAGGCGTGCTGATGCACCGCCTGAATGACCGGAGACTCCGGTGAATAGGTTTGCAGAATCACCCGACCTGGATCATCGCCTCGTCCACACCGTCCTGCTACCTGCGTCAGGGTTTGAAACGCACGCTCACTGGCACGATAGTCAGCCATATGCAGCAACCCATCGGCAGACAGGATGCCTACCAGCGTCACCTGCGGCAAATCAATGCCTTTTGCCAGCATCTGCGTACCCACCAGAATGTCTGCCTCACCAGCCGCAAACTGACTGAGCAGTGCCCGATGCGACCCTTTGGTACGGGTTGTATCACTGTCAAAGCGGATCGATCGCAGGTCAGGAAACTGTTGCGCCAACGCCTGTGCGATGCGCTGAGTACCACTACCAAAATGTTTGAAATACGTAGACTGACAGGTTGGACAGTCGTTTGGCAAGAGTCGGCTGTAGTTGCAGTAGTGGCAACGCAACAAGGGCGTTGCCTCTGTATGGCTGTGGTGATATGCCAGTGACACGTCACAGTTAGGGCAGGTGACGACATAGCCGCAGCTTCGGCACGAAACAAAGGTGCTGTGCCCACGGCGATGAATGAACAGAATGCCCTGCTGCTGCCGTTCCTTCATCGCAATCAGCGCTGATCGCAGCGATCGACTAAACACCGAATGATTCCCTTGATGCAGCTCCTGACGCATATCTACAACTTCGATCGACGGTAGCGGGCGATCGTAAACGCGCTTGGGGAGGGAGAGGAAAAGGTGAGGGGGTGAGGGAAGTTTTGACGTTTGACGTTTGATTTGATCCTGACCGCTGACTGCTGACCGCTGACTCCTGACCGCTGACTCCTGACTCCTACTTTGCACCCAACTTTCTAACGAGGGCGTTGCTGACCCCAACATTAAAGGGCAGTGTTCCAGTTCTGCCCGCCATTGAGCAACGGTGCGGGCGTGGTAGCAAGGGGCAGGCTGATCTTGCTTAAAGCTGGAATCATGCTCTTCGTCGAGCACAATCAGTCCCAAACGGGGCAGGGGTGCAAAAGCAGCCGATCGCGTGCCAATGACAATCTGAGCCTCACCGTTGAGCATTTGTCGCCAGGTGTCATACCGTTCACCGTCAGACAGGGCGCTGTGGTAAACGCAAACTCGATTACCGAAGCGGGCACGGAAGCGATCGGTCAACTGAGGCGTGAGTCCAATTTCTGGCACCAGCACCAGCGCCGATCGCCCTTGTTGCAGGATGGGCGCGATCGCCTGCAAATACACCTCTGTTTTGCCCGATCCAGTCACACCGTGGAGTAAGACCTGAGCAAAGCCAGACAGTGCCTGGAACTGCTCCAATGCTGCCGTTTGATCTGGAGTCAATGACTTTGGTAAATCGGCTGTGACAGTTGGTCCGCCTTCCCGCCGCAGCACTTCCCGCGGTTGGATCACCACCTGTCCTTTTTGTGCCAGCCCCTTCAGAGTGGTAGAACTGGTCTGGCACAGTTGAAGCAAATCGGTTAGCCAAAGTTCGCCTCCTTGCCGCCGAAGGACTGCCAAAATTTCCTGTTGTCTGGGCGTAAGGTCAGAGGGTGATGGTGAGGCAACCAGCATCACGGCTAGTTTCTGCTTGGGGCGGACGGGCGTTGGCGGTTCCAGGTAGTTTTCCACCAAGCCGTGCTTAACCAGCTCTTGCAGTCCTCGGTAGGCGTTTTGACACTGACGCTGTAAGTATTGCCAGCTATAGTCCCCCGTTTTGCTGGAGTTGAGGAGCGTGAGGAGCTGTTGGGCGGGAGAGGAGAGAGGGGAGAAATCGGTTGCGTTGTTAGCCTTTATCCTTTCGCCTTTATCCTTTTTGTTCACTAGCCGCACGCGTCGCTGCGATCGCGACAATAGCCCTGGTGGAAGTGCGACTCGTACAACCTGCATCAGTGGTGTGCAGTAGTAGTCGGCAACGCGGTTCAGTAACTGCCAGTAGGTTGGCGAGAAAAAGCCTGACTGCAAGATGTCTTCAACATCACGGATCTGTGTTGGCTCTAGATCAGCAGGTGGTTGCTCTAGACAGCGAATGGCGATCGCCCCTACCTGCTGCATCCCAAACGGTACGCTGAGAATATCACCCGGCTGAATGACCAGAGGCGGCGGCAACCGATAGGTAAAAATCCCCTGTGCGCCCGGGCAATCGACCAACACTTCAACCCAGATAGTTAGTGGTGCAGTTGTTTGATAATTGGTTCCAGGCTCAGCTAAAACGGACATGCAGCAGACGATGCTCCAGAGAAAAGTAGCCTTGAAACCTGGCGCACATGGGTGCGTAAGGCTCTATCAGGCGTAAGGAAAAAAAAGGAAGACAAGAAGACTGTATCGACCAATAAACCTTCAGCGGTTAAGGGTCTCAGCCAGCGCCACTAACCCACAAGCCATCGTGCCACAGCCGAATGGTTCTCCATACTCTAGCTTGTGGCGGAGTGATTTTCACCCTACCGATAGAGAGGAGATTGTTTGATTGTATGAGAGCCTTTGGTCAGAAAGTTAAAGGTTCGATCGACCTGATTGTGGTCATTGGAAGCAAAAAAAGGTGATGCTCATTACCTGGGTTGGCGACAGCCGTAGCTGACTGGCACTACCAAGTTTCTTGATGGCATTGTTTAAGCGCGAGGTTGTGAGCACCTGGTAATGAAGCTAACTGAAATATGTGCAGTCAGATGCTTCACTAGACCCAAGTGTTTCCTCTACGTAGAGTCGTTTCATTGTTGCAGCTTAGCCTAAGACGCTTCTCACTGGCGCTATCAGTTCTGCTCAGTGCTTGCCAATGCTTTTCCGAGAGATTTTTTCCAAGAGGTCTTTGTCGTTGAGCGAACAAACCAAAATTTTGCTTCAAGTAGCTTAACGGACTGTGATCGCCTTACTGTACAGCAACGTTCATTGCTCATTCCACTTGAGAGACTCATACGTATCCCCAATGCCAAAATCGAACCGTTAAGATCAGCAAATTAAAGATGGTTAAGATGAGCAAATTTACTCAAGCCAAGTTGCTTCTACCTGGGCAGACCTGTTTTTAGTCCGCTGTGTACGCAACGTCACTCCCGAGCTTTTAGCCCTCTCACGCACGAATTCTTAATATGTACCAAAAGTTAACATCGACCCAACCCGCTATCACTTATACGCCTGAAGCTACGCCTACAGATAAGGTTGACTCCCTCGAATCTCTGCAACTAGTGGCAGACGGAGAATTACCCGCTGGGTTGATTGCTGAAGATTTGGGAGAGCCTGACATTGCTGACATTGATGCCGTCGAAGCCGAACTTTACCAGGGTGAGAATGCTGGTGACGACGTGATCAACATTAGCGATGCGATCGACGTTGGCGATGCTACAAGCGCTGATGAAGACGTGGATCAAATTGCCAGTGCGCGTCCTTCCGGGTACAGCAAAACCAGCACTGATGACGCAGTTGGTGCCTTCTTTAAAGAAATGGCACGCTACCCGCTGTTAAAACCAAATGAAGAAGTTGAACTGGCACGACGGATTCGCTATCTGGTTGATATAGATGATGTGCAAACGCGGCTCATTGAAGAGCTTGGACGGTTGCCAAACCGAGAAGAACTGGCAGCCGCTGTAGGGCTGAATGAACGACAGTTGGAGCATCGCCTCTATCGCAGTCGCGTTGCTAAGCGTAAGATGATCCGCTCAAACTTAAGGCTAGTGGTCTCGATCGCCAAACGGTACTTAAATCGAGGCGTTCCATTCCTGGATTTGATTCAGGAAGGCGCACTGGGCTTAAACCGTGCGACCGAAAAATTTGACCCTGATAAGGGCTATAAGTTCTCCACCTATGCGTACTGGTGGATTCGGCAGGGAATTACACGGACGATCGCCAATGATGCCCGCACCATTCGACTGCCAATTCATATTGTTGAAAAGCTGAACAAGCTTAAGAAAGCACACCGTGACTTACGCAAAGAGCTACACCGTAACCCTACCGAGGTCGAGTTAGCTGCCGCATTAGAAGTGACACCAGAGCAACTGCGAAATCTTCAGCAGGTACGCCGTAAGTCGCTATCGCTGAATCACCGTGTTGGCAAAGGCGAAGATACGGAACTGATGGATTTGCTAGAAGATGGCGATACCCAGTCTCCTGAGGCACAGATGAGCGAGACGATGCTGCGTCAGGAAATCTGGGACGTGCTGGGCGACGTGCTGACTCAGCGCGAGAAAGACATTATCTCTTTGCGCTATGGCTTGACCTCCAGCAAACCCTGCACATTGGAAGAAGTGGGTGGTTTGTTTAACCTCTCGCGCGAACGGGTACGGCAAATTCAGAGCAAAGCCATGCGGAAGTTGCGCCGTCCTCAAACTGCGGAACGGTTGAAGAGCTGGCTAGGTTGAATGTTTAGTCTAAAAAGCGCGTCAAAACTGGTATCCTGCATTAGTCTTGTAGGGCAGATTATGGTTGCAGTAATTTGTCCAAAAGTACTGAGTTTGCTATGGGATTTGTACAGTTTCTCCGTCTACGCGATCGCTTGTGGCTGAATCATTCTCCGTTGACACCGTTACAGTCCAGTAAACGCCAGCCTCACCGTCTAATCACCGCTGTTGTGATGGTCAGTCTAGTGGGAGGGAGTCTTGCACCATCCCCTGTTTCTGCACAGACAGCCCCCTACTGCCAACAGTCACTAGCGGCGATCGAACAAAAGGAAGCGTTGCGCCAACTTGCAGCGACTGGTAACCGGGACGCTCAACGGCGTTATGCCAATCTCATTAAGCAGCATGGACAGCGACTGCGTACCTGCCGCAAGCAGTCTTGGCTGCAAAATCAAGCAATCTGGCTCAGGCTTTACCCGTGTGACCTCAAATCAGGCGCGTTAGAAGCTGTTTTAGACCGCATTGTGAATCGCGGCTATACCCAGGTCAATGTGGAAGCGTTTTACAACGGTAAGGTGCTCTTGCCTGCCAACGATAACCCAACGCCCTGGTCTGCTGTCCTGGCTGGCTCTAGGGCAGAAAACACCGATCTGCTGGCTGACATTATTCGCAAAGGACGTTATCGGGGTCTAAAGGTTTACGCTTGGCTCTTTGGCATGAACTTCGGTGCAAGCTATGTCCGTCGCCCCGATAAACAACAAACCCTTGCCCGTAACGGCTTAGGGCAAACTAGCTTGACAGCAAATACGATCGCGGGACTCAGCGTCGAACTGGGCGTTGGCAACCCTGGCGAAGCGTTTGTCGATCCCTACAGTCTCCAGGCACGGCAAGATTACCTTCAGATGGTGCAGTCGATCGCCAAGCGCCGACCGGACGGAGTGCTGTTCGATTATGTCCGTTATCCTCGTGGATACGGTGCGGCATCTGTTGCTGGCAAAATTCAAGATCTGTGGGTCTACGGTGAAGCGTCTCAACAAACGCTGTTGCAACGGGCATTGAACTATCGAGGCATGGAACTGATCCGGCGCTTTCTGGGGCAGGGCTTTATCACGGGTGACGACCTCAGAGATCTGAATCTGCTCTATCCTAACGAGCGAGAACCGCTCTGGCAGGGCTTGAACCCCATGCGGATGACCGCTTCGCTACCGATCGCCCGTCGGGTTGCCCTGTTGCAGTCTGATCTGTGGCAGCTATCGGTGGCTCATGCATCACAGGGAGTATTGGACTTTGTGAATGCGGCGGTTGCACCCGTCCAGCGTCAGGGCATCCCGGCTGGAGTCGTTTTCTTCTCTGATGGCAACCTTAGCGTGGGGCGGAACGGCTTCGACTCTCGCCTCCAGCCGTGGGATCGGTTTCCCAGTTCTCTAGAGTGGCACCCCATGGCGTATGCCACCTGTGGTAACACTGCCTGTATTATGGCGCAGGTGCGACGAGTGCTTAAAGCGGCTCCCCGTGGCACTCAGGTCAAACCCGTTCTAGCAGGCATTTGGCAACAGTCGGTCAGTAATCGTCCTCCGTTAGAAGTGCAAATGCAGGCACTCCAGCGTACAGCACCCCAGGTTCGCACTATTAGCCACTTTGCCTACTCCTGGCAGGAACCAGGGTCTGATCGCGATCGCAAATACTGCCAGCCGTAGGAATGCCTACCCTACTACAAAATTCACCAGTTTTCCGGGCACCACAATCACCTTTTTAATCTCCTTCCCGTCGATATACTTACGCGCAATCTCTGATTCTCGCGCATACTGTTCCAACTCATCCTTGCTCGACTGGGACGGCACTTGCAGGGTACCCCGCGTTTTGCCCAAGATCTGAATCACCAGCGTCATCTCATCTGCTACAAGTGCCGCCGGATCAGCCGTCAGCCATGATTGAACGTGAATCGAATCTGTATGTCCCAACCCATGCCACAGCGCCTCGGCAATGTGGGGTGCAAACGGAGCCAACAGAATTAGCAGCGTCTGAATGCCCTCCGCATAGACAGGCGACTCGTTGCAGGACGCATCGGTTAGCGCATTACTTAGCTTCATCAGCTCTGAAACGGCTGTATTAAACTGATAGTCGCCTTCCAAATCATCGGTGATAGCTGCGATCGCCGTATGGATCGATCGGCGTAGTTCTTTCTCAGGCTTGCTGACCGCTGACCGCTGACCGCTGACCGCTGACCGCTGTTCTCCAAACTCCATCACCAACCGCCAGACCCGATTCAAAAACCGAGACTGTCCTTCCACATCCGCTTCATCCCACTCCAGATCCTTCTCTGGCGGTGCTTTGAACAAGATGAACATCCGTGCAGTATCCGCGCCGTATTTGTCAATCACGTCACCCGGAGCCACACCGTTGTACTTGGATTTGGACATCTTTTCGTAGACCAACTCCAGCGGATCGCCCGTTTCTGGATCGATCGGATGAGTCAAATCGGCAATCTGCGTCGAGATGACGTACTTGCCCGTGCGTGGATTCTTGTAGGTTTTGCCCTGCACCATGCCCTGCGTCAGCAAGCGCTGAAAAGGTTCGTCAAAGTTGAGCAGACCACGATCGCGCAGCACCTTCGTAAAGAACCGCGAATACAGCAGATGCAAAATGGCGTGTTCAATACCGCCCACATACTGATCAACGGGCATCCAGTCGTGTGTTTTTGCGGGATCAAACACCTGCTGACTATCACGTGCATCGGGGTAGCGCAAAAAATACCACGACGAATCAATGAACGTATCCATCGTGTCGGTTTCGCGCCGTGCCGCCGTGCCACAGGTGGGACAGGGCACATTCACCCAGGATGACAGCGTTGCCAGCGGTGAGCCTCCCCGACCAGAAAGTTCCACATTCTCTGGCAGTTGCACAGGCAGATCCGCATCCGGCACCGGAACGGCTCCACACGTCGGGCAATGAATAATCGGAATCGGTGCGCCCCAGTACCGTTGCCGTGAGATCAACCAATCCCGCAGGCGATATTGAATGCGCGCTTTGCCAAACCCTTGTTGTTCCGCGTATTGGACGATCGCCGTTTTTGCCTCTACTGACGGCAACCCATCAAACGCGCCGGAATTGATCAAAACTCCCGGTTCGGTATATGCCTGGGTTAGGGGTGTGGGGTGTAGGGTGTGGGGTGTAGGGGAAGATTCCACTCCCGACTCCCGACTCCCGACTCCCAACTCCCCTCCCTTCCCTTCTGCCTTCTGCCCTCTGCCTCCTGCTCCCCCTGCCCCCTTGTCTTCCTCTGCCTCCCTTACCACCGCTTGAATCGCCAACCCCTGTTCTTTCGCAAACTTGAAATCGCGGACATCGTGGGCAGGTACTCCCATCACTGCCCCTGTACCGTATTCGTATAGGACGTAATCAGCAATCCAAATCGGAATTTCTTCACCCGTAAACGGATTGATTGCCTTACCGCCTGTGGGAATGCCGCGCTTCGGCTTGTCTTCAGCGGTACGCTCCAACTCACTTTGGTCAGAAATTTCCTGCACGAATGCGTCTACGGCTGCTTGGCGATCGCTCGTTGTCACCACTTGCGTCAGCGGATGCTCTGGAGCAAGCACTACGTAGGTCACGCCGTACACTGTATCGGGGCGCGTGGTGAACACGCCAATTTTCTCACCTGAACCGACGATCGGAAACTCCAGGTAAGCCCCAGCAGATTTGCCAATCCAGTTTGCCTGCATCAATTTGACGCGATCGGGCCATCCCGGTAGCTTATCCAGATCGTTCAATAGCTGTTCGGCGTAGTCAGTAATTTTGAAGAACCACTGACGCAGCAGTTTACGCTCGACCTTTGCGCCCGATCGCCACGATTTGCCATCGTTGTCTACCTGCTCGTTTGCCAGGACGGTTTGATCGATCGGATCCCAGTTCACCGCCGATTCTTTCTGGTACGCCAAGCCAGCCTGAAAAAATTGCAGAAAGATCCACTGCGTCCACTGGTAATAATCAGGCGAACAGGTGGCAACTTCGCGGCTCCAATCGTAAGACAGCCCCAGGCGCTTCAGCTCAGTTCGCATCTGGTCGATGTTCTGGTACGTCCATTTGGCGGGATGGATACCGCGATCGATCGCCGCATTTTCCGCAGGCAGTCCAAATGCATCCCAGCCCATCGGGTGCAGCACCCGATAGCCCTGCATCCGTCGCACCCGCGCCAGTACATCCGTGATCGTGTAGTTGCGGACGTGCCCCATGTGGAGGCTACCCGACGGATAAGGAAACATCGACAGCGCATAATACTTTGGCTTGCTGCTGTCGTCTGGTGTCAGGTCTATGCCTTGCTCTGCCCAGGTTTGCTGCCACTGTTGCTCAATTGAAGCGGGGTTGTAACGGGACTCCACGAAAACGGCTCCTACTCAGTCCTCTTGCTACACTCTACCCTACAAAGAAACAGTGGCTACTGCCACGGCTAATCTCTTATGGCTGTCGCCAAGACGCTTAGGACATTGGAATTAAAGATGTATGGAGGCGTTGCCCCAGCCAAGGGGTGAACCCCCTGCACCCCGTCCTAACCCATGTGACTGTAGCTATACAAACCCTCCTGGCAGTTTTTGCGATCGTGTGTAAACCAGATGCGTTTTGGGAAACCTAGATCCAGGTCAGTACTGAAAGGAAGGGGATGTAAATGATCGCAGCCAGTACAAAGTATCGGTTAGTGACTAGAAGTGATTTTGATGGACTCGTCTGCGCCGTTCTACTCAAAGAATTGGATATGATTGACGACATCAAATTTGTCCATCCCAAAGATATGCAAGATGGCAAGATTGAGATTACAGCAAACGATATTACAACGAACCTTCCCTACGTCGAAAGTGCCTATTTAGTCTTCGATCATCACTCTAGTGAAACGATCAGAAATCAAGCGCAAAAAGAGAACTACATCATCGATCCAGAGGCACCCTCAGCCGCCAGAGTGGTCTATGAACACTTTGGCGGGCAAGAGCGCTTTCCTCACCTTTCGCTCGAAATGATGGCAGCCGTCGATCAAGCCGATTCGGCTCAATTTTCCGCTACAGAAATCCTCAATCCTCAAGGCTGGACGCTGTTAAATTTCTTAATGGATGCCAGGACAGGATTGGGACGCTTCAAAGAGTTTCGAGTGTCAAACTACAACTTGATGATGCAGTTGATTGAGTGCTGCAAAACTCAGTCGATCGATGCCATTCTGTCGTTGCCTGACGTACAAGAACGAGTTGACCTGTACTTTGAGCAGGAATCGCGCTTTAAAGCACAAATTCAAGCCTGCGCAACTGTTTACGACAATTTAATCGTGCTTGATTTGAGGCACGAAAACGTGATTTATGCAGGCAATCGATTTATGGTTTACGCGCTTTTTCCACAGTGTAATATCTCGATTCACCTCATGTGCGGACGGCAAAAGCAAAACACCGTTTTTGCTACGGGCAAGTCAATCTTTAACCGTTCATCCAAAACTAATATTGGTGAACTGATGCTGAAATACGGTGGTGGCGGACATGCCAACGCTGGCACCTGCCAAGTTGACAACGATCGCGGAGAAGCAACATTAAAAGAATTGATTGCACAAATTACCGCTGACGGTTAGCTGAATTGGCATACAGAAGACAACGAGCAGCCAAAATTGAGCGTTAACTACTCAACACTCTGGAAGGGAGATGCAAGCCCAATTGATCTGCCTTGAGCTTCGTGTTAGTGAGAAGCAATGGTTATAGCTATGAACACGTTGACACATTGCAGTAAAAAGCTGAGAACTGCTTGTTTTTTGTCTTTAGTCGGACTGACGCAAGCTTCGGAGGTTTTAACTAAGCATCAAGCATCGTTACCAAGGTAGTCGCTTAAACCTCCAAGGTTTTGGTCAAAACGCGTAAACCCTGCTTAAATAACCTTCTGAGTAGCTTTTGTAGGATGTGTTGGCAACAGCCGTAACGCATCACAAGCCCCAGAAGCAATGCGTAACGCTGCGCTTACACATCCTGTGCAAGAATCCGGTTTGATTAAATTCACGATCCTTAGGACTGCTACCGTAGCGCTGCTGCAACGGAAGGAAATGTCAGTGTTGAAATATTGCTTCAAACAACTAAGGCTCTCTCATTTGCTGACGCAGGCGCTCAAGTTCGCTGTCGGTTTGGGAGCCTAAAGCAGTTTGACTGGGAGGTAATTGAGCCGCTTGCGAACCGCCAGCAAGCTGATTTTTCATGGCAGCAAGTTCAGCTTCAACCTCATCCGCTTCACCAAGGGAGGCAATGCGCTGCTCCAGATCGTCTGTGCCTAACTCTGCAACGGCTTCAGATTGCGCCTCAAGCTGCAAGACTTTTTCTTCCATGCGCTCAAAGGCAGCGATCGCGCCACCTGTACCGACACGCCCCATCATGTCGTTGATCTGCTGAGATGCCTTTGCCGATCGCGCTCTAGCAATGTACAGATCTTTCTTGGTTTTGGCTTCGGAGATTTTACTCTCCAGCTTCATCATATTCTGCTTGAGCTGCGTCACAATCGTAGACTGCTGCTCAATCTGCGATCGCATGGCTTCTGCGGTATCTTGATAGGATTTACGCCGCGTCAATGCCTCGCGCGCCAAGCTTTCGTCTCCTTTTTGGAGCGCCAGTTGAGCGCGACGATACCATTCATCCGAGGTCGTTTGCGCCTGAGAGCCTTGGCGCTCGGTGCGTTTTTGGGTGGCGATCGCTTGAGCAACCGCTTGCCGCAGTTGGATCAAATCCTCCTGCATATCCAGCACGGCTTGCTCCAGGATTTTCTCCGGGTCTTCAGCACTGCTCACCAAGCTGCTCAGATTGGCGCGAATCACTCGCATGATTCGGTCGAAAAGTCCCATACGGCTCTCCAGATGCGACGGTTTTAGCTTTTGAGCACTTAGGCGGTATGACCTCGCTCAAAACGCAAAACTTTTCTCAATCCTACCGTACCTTTTCTGTTCGTACCCCTTACCGTTTGTAGATTTCAGCAGAAGGAAGCCCTTGATCGTGGAGCTTCTGAACGTTTGTCTTCACCTCAGTTTCACTACGCGCGGCACCGAGCTGAACGATCGTTCTGCCATCAGGCAAGGTTCGCACAAAGGCATCCGGTACGACCTTCCTGGCATTCTCCAGGGTCTGGTCGTTTTCAAAGGGAATCCCTACCTTATATTGGTAGGAGCCTACTCCAGCACCGTTGCCACTGGAGGCTGCTGAAGGATTTGTAAGCGGTGCAGGGCGAACCGTTGCGACAGGTGCCTGCGCTGGAGCAAAACGTCGTGGTGCAGGTTGGGACGGTTCAACAGTCCTCACTGTAGAGGGGCGGCTCGGAGCAGATGTCACTGCTGGAATGGGTGCCTGTGGGGGCGCTGAGGGTGCTTGGCTACGAGATAGCTCTACGGGCGAGGTCGGTGCTGCTGTCGTTGGCGAGGCGATCGCTGGCTTACCCGTCGGAGTCACCGTCGGTTGAATTGACGAGGGTAGAGACGATCGACCGGGGTCAAGGACTCCCAAATTGTTTGGATCGAGAAATGGCAGCGCACTGTTGGCAGGATTCGGCGGGAGGGGTGGTGCCGCTGGTACTGGGGGTTGCCCCGGTGCGGAAGAAGACTGGTTCAGCTTAGCCAATGATCCAAGACTGGATGGATTCATAATGACGTAGCCAAACATGGCGCTGGAGAGCAGCAGTAATAGCATAGAACCTAGACCCAGCGGCGTGAGTAGGCTCTGCATGAAGTTTCGCTCTGCCCGCACTTCGGCTTGCTCATCGGCAAGGCTGCGAAGCAGCTCCTCAGAAGACTCTAGATAGTCGCCCAGATTAGGGTCGGCAGCAGGCGTAATCGTATGAGCCTCGTCTCTTTCTGCGGCTAGGGATGAGTCAGCACTGCCGCCCTGCGCAGGAGGCATTGCAGGCGTTCTAAGGGCGATCGCGGTATCAAACGGCTGCGGGTTTGCCGTAAATGCAGGAATGGGTTTATAAGTATCGGGCGCGATCGGTTGCCCAGCCACATCCATCAGACGGTCTTCGAGAGCTGGTATTGGCTGTGTAGTATTCGCACTATTGCGATCGCTGGTAGCCGCAACAGCAATCAGATCCAATTGCTGAGACGGTTGCTTTCGCCTGGCTTGAGGTACTGCACGCCCACCGTTCGCCCGCTGTCGCCTGTAGCGCACCAACTCATCCTCCAGCTGCATATCTAGATTTACCAGAGCAAGACTGAGCACTGGATGTAGAGCGATCGCTGGAGACGATAGGGTAGACGGTTCCACCTTAGAATTTTGACGCATGACGCATTTCCTACCAAAACGCTGACTGATATTAGTGCTTGAAGCTAGTTTTTGAAGTGAATCGTCGCTTAACCAATGGGCTGATTTAAACTAATGGCTGCATAGCTACAGCGGTTGCTTTTTGTCCTAGTTTATAAAAGCTGTGACGCTTCAGACGAAGTTAACTCCAACAGTTTTAGCTGATCCCTAACAATTGCATCGATCCACTTGTGATCCTTGTAGATGCGCTGCCGTCTAGTATTACCGATCGCCAGCCATTTGAGTGCAGACGTTGAGCTAACGTTATACACTTTTTTACGCGTACTCGCACCCCCTTCATGCTTTCGTTGACGCTATGTCCTTTAAATCTGTCGATCACGTTTTGGGTCAACTGGGCGATCGCTATCGTGCCTACAACCAGCAGCACACCCAGCGGCTATTACGGGCTTGGGTAGAAGCCGTTGGACCGGTAGTGGCAGTGCAGACGCGACCACTCTCGATTTATCACGATGTGTTGCGGGTTGCCACCTCCAGTTCTGCATGGGCACAGAATTTGGTTTTTGAGCGTCAGCGCATTTTGACGAAGCTCAACGGCATCCTCTCGTTGTCACTTGTAGACATTCGGTTTTCAAGCGCTCAATGGCAAGAACAGCCACGATCGGCACTGAACGCTTCACTGCAAGCACAGCTGTGGCAGCAACATCCCAGTCGCCTGACAGATACCGTACGTGCCGACACACAACGACCAGAGACGCTGACTGACCCGCTACAGGCATTCCAGCATTGGAGAAAGCTCATGCGATCGCGCACCCAAAATATGCCATCTTGCCCTCGGTGCCAATGCCCCACCCCACCAGGCGAATTGCAGCGTTGGGAAATGTGCTCCCTTTGCATAGCGAAACAATGGTAGAGGTAGCGACTCATCGCTTCGCAAGCATTTCAGGTTGTAGTTTTTTAGAAACCAAAAGCTGAACTTTCAGTAAGCAGGCTGCTGAAAATGTTACTTTTCTAACTGCTAACTTACGTGGTATCACGCTTGTTTTGGGTTAAATGCAGATAAGGTCAGCAGAAATTCCTCAAAGATACGGCTTTCGGAGGATGTTTTGGGATGTAATCTGAGGACAATAACCGCATTTTTGGCTCAAATAAAAGGCTGGCTTGAGCTTGATCCTTTACCTGTTTAAGACAAAATCAGACTGTTTATGACGATTTTGAAGCGATCCCACTAGCAAAAGTGTTGCTCTTGATTGCGTGAAGGTGAAGAGAATCTAAAAGCCTTTTTGTTACCAAAACCGCTCAGATAGTTGCAGCAGAAAGCTTGTAGCGTTTAACCGATCAGATCTACGGAAATGGTTGAGTTCAGAATGAAACTAATAACGCTCTTAAAAGATTCCTTTAGTAATGAAAACCTTACACTCTTCAACGTCTGTTTGTCGGCGCTGTCGCTACTATGAGCCAGAAGGACGGCGCGGAGGACATTGTCAACAGCTAAACGTGAGCGTTCAGGGTGCCTGGTCTGCTTGTGTGCTGGCGATCCCACCGTTTTCTCCAGCGTGGGAGAATTTTGAGGACATTATGCTGTGGCAGCAGAAGACACTGGCTGCGATGGAGGATGCTGCACTGGTAGACTCTCTAGAGCTTGCTGCCTATGCTGACGAGATAGCTGAGGTTTCATCGACCTTGAACGATCGCGGTTCCCTAGAACGAAGTTCCAGCGGTACTGCGCCTCATCAGGTGCTAGAGCCATTGTCAGTCGAACCTAAGCAAACAACGGGAATCAAAGCGCTGTGGATGTGATCCCTTTAGCGAACACTTAGAGGCTGGCAGTCAGGAGTCTGCCTTGTGGAACTCTGCTAGATGTTAGCTGTTTAAATGCTTCAGGCAGAAATGTCGCTAAGGATCGTGGATTTAATAAAGTAGGGTGTGTTGTACCATCTCACTAAACTGTGGCTACACAGGTACGCTTCGGCTGGCGGTCAGCGGTCAGCGGTCAGCAGCAAAAACGAATCTGTAAGGCGATTTTATAGAATTGGTATAAAGCCTTCGGCATGGCTTCGCTAAAGGCAACGCCGTCACGCACCAAACGCTGATCGATGGGTGAGAGCGCGATGAGCTGATTTACAGTCACCGCTAAGAACCACTGACGATCGCCTTTCTGACTAAAATCACTGTACAGTCACAGTGCCGGGTAATCGTCTCAGGGATATTGCCTTGAATTGCCTGCTGGAGTAGTCCTTCTCGACTGGCACCAACGACAATCACATCGCACTGATCGTTCTGCGCCATGTCAATGACCGCGTCAGAAACTGAGTTTGCACAGACGGGGAGTGTGATCACGCTGGTCTGGAGGCGCTGCCTGAGGAAACTTGCATCCTCTTCCAACAGGAGTTGGCTTTGGGCATCGTCAGATGGGTGGAAGACTTGACAGAGACGAATCTCAGGGTTCTGGCTGAGAGTCACCAGAGCTGGCAGTAGTTTCAGCGCGTGCTGCGAATTGGGTCCCCCCGCGATCGGCAGCAGCCATCGGTTCCAACCCATGACATGTTGCCCATGATCACTGGGTGCTGCGGCGACTATCGGCGAAAGCCTGCCAGCGGTTTCACCCAGTTTTACTAGCACAACATCGCAGCTTGCCTGCCGAATCATCGTATCGACGACATCACCAAAAATCCGACCTGGTGTAGAGGTGCTACCCTTCCAACCCATCAGCAGCAGATCGATGTGCCGATCGCTGATCGTGTCTAAAATTGCCTGGTCAGTACTCTGTGCCGCTCGAATTTGCGTGTGTACCAAAATGCGTTTGGCGTTACCCTGCCTGACAGCTTGCCTTAAAAGACGGCGGCTCAAAGTTGTATTCACGGTCACTTCTGCTGGTGACGCGTGACGCGGTACGGGAATCACCTGCAAGCATTCGACCTCATACTGACGTTCCTGGGCGATCGCAAAGGCTAACTTGAGCATCCTGTTGGCGGTTTGAGGATTGCTGAGCGGTAAGAGCAACCGACCCCGACCCGTTGCAGGCGCTCGTGTTTGGTAGACGACATAGGACGGTTCCACTCTGGGTCCCAAGTGATCGGAGCCACCACGGAGCTGGTCAGATTCGACCTGTAAGATATCGCTACGAGTAATGATCCCCACGAGTTTGCGATGGTCTGTGACTGGCAAGCGCGAAAGCTTGTAGCGAGAGAGCAAGTAGAGGACATGACTCAGCGTATCGGGCGGACTGACGGTAATGGGCTGCGGTGTCATGATGTCTTTCAACGAGGCAGTGCCCGGTAGCTGTCGCTGTGCTACTTTGTCGAGGTCAGTCAAGGTGACAATGCCAACCAGACGGCTGTCATCCACCACTGGAAAGCCACGATGGTGCGATCGCGCGAATGCCTGCATCACATCATCTAACATCATTTGGCTGCTCAAGGTTTCGACTTTTTGCTGCATCACGTCCGCAGCAGTAAGCCTTGCCCAGAGACCATCCTGTACCACGGCTGGCTCAATGCGAATCCCTTTTAAGTCCAACAGATGTGTATAGATTGAGCCTGGAAACAACCGCTCTGCTACCAGGTAGGCTGTCACAGAGCTAATCATGAGCGGCAGCACCAGGCTGAAATTCGTCGTGATCTCAAAGACGATGACGATCGCCGTAATGGGGACTCTGGCAGAAGCTCCCAGAAAGGCTCCCATCCCCGTCAGCGCGTAAATCACTGGTTCGCCACCGAGAAATACCTGCTCAGCCATGCCCACAAGATGCCCCAGCGATGCGCCTAAAATCATGCTGGGAACGAACAAGCCCCCTGGCACCTCTACGCCGCAGGCAATCATGGTTAAACCAAACTGCACCACAAACGCAAATGCCACCATGCGCCAGTCGGTTTGGCTGCTGGTGAGAAAAACTTCCAGCGCATAGCTATCGCGGAAGGGTACAGGTAGAAGGGCGATCGCTGTGCCCGACACCAGCCCCGCCAGACCAATGCGCCACATGAGACTCACCCGTAGAGTCTGACGGCACCAGCGAATGCTATAGAGAATGCCGTGATTGAAAAGTGTCGACAGCACACCTGCCAGCAAACCCAAAACGAGAAAAAAGGGAATTTCTGCCAGCGAAAAACTGGTCTGATAGCTAAGTGGATTGACCCCTAAGTGCAAGTTTGGTCCAGCTAACACACGCGATGTCACGCCACCAATAAATGATGCCAGGATCGCCGTACCCAGCGTCAAATTGGAGAAATCCTGAAGGAGTTCCTCAATGACGAACATTACGCCCGCGATCGGCGCGTCGAAACTGGCAGCCAAGCCCGCTGCTGCACCTGCCGCAATCAGTTGACGCTGATGTTCGGGTGAGGCAGGCAGCCAACGGCTCAACTGTGCTGCTAACGCTGCCCCAATCTGAATTGTGGGTCCCTCACGCCCCAGCGCGAATCCAGAACCTAACGCTAACGTTGTGCTGACCAGCTTCACCACAGCCACGCGAAGATTGAGCGCGATCGGCACATACGCCAATGCCGCTTTCACTTGCGGAACACCGCTACCCGATGCTTCTGGAGCCGCTCGTTCAACCAGTAAGCCAACTAAAAGCCCACCAACCAGCCCAACCGTTGGTATCAGTAACCAGGTGGGCAATGCCAGCGCTTCTTTCAGCCGCCAGCCACCTAACCAATGAATACTTTGCTTCAGCAAAACGGCTGCCAGCGCAGCAACAAGACCGATTAAAATTGCCTCAAGAATTGCCAGCCGCTTAGGAGTCAGCAGGAGGGCGATCGATTTGAACGTGATCGGAAACGGCATTAGCCAGCGCTCATGAAGATCTCTGGAGTTACTGCTGCCAGACTGTCTATGGGCAGCACCGTTAGTTTAGCCAATCACTCAATCGTGCACACACTCACTTCAGCCAACCGCAATGCCGACTGCAACGCAATCTATCACTGACTCAATTAATACGCCCCGTTGTCTTTTGGGTAGAGGATGACACCGATCGTGCGGGCGACAATCCACAAGTCCATTAAGAAACTGCGAAAATTGACGTAATAGATATCAATTTGAACACGCCTGGGATACGGAATATCATTCCGTCCAGAGACCTGCCACAGCCCCGTAATACCTGGACGAATGCTGAAGGCGCGATCGGCGTAGTTGCCGTAGCGTTCCAATTCTTCCGTTACCACTGGGCGAGGTCCCACAACGCTCATATCACCCTTGAGGACATTTAAAAACTGCGGGAATTCATCCAGGCTAGTAGTGCGCAGAAAGCGACCAATACGAGTAATGCGTGGGTCACGCCGCAACTTAAAATTGCTTTGAAATTCTTGACGCAGCCTGGGTGAGGTTTCCATCATTTCCACCAGTACCTCATCCGCGTTTCGCACCATCGTTCTAAACTTAATGCAGCCAAAGGGTTTGTAGTTCTTACCCACGCGCTCTTGGACGTAAAAAACGGGACCGCGGGAACTCAGCGCAATGAGAACGATCAACAGCAGGTAAACCGGGGCAAAAACAATGAGAACCGTTAAAGAAAAGGCAACGTCAAACAGCCGTTTAGCAAACGCTCCATTTAAAGCATGATCAAATAGCGGTATCAAACCACGCTTTAAGAGTGCACGAATTGTCTTGCCAGAGATTAATTGGCTTTCGGCAGTCATTTTACTCCTTCACACATCCACACCACACAGTCATTATCATAAAGCCACTCACCCTATCTACACAGTTTTTGGTGTTAATTCAAGTGAAAAACTGCGACGATCGCATGAACCAGTCGTTATTTTCAGAGTGAAAGTTGCTGCTGGAATTCTCTGTAACAGCGCTCCAGAAAGGCTTGGTAGTGGTCTTGAAAGACACTGGGACTGAAGGATAGCGCGTGCGATCGCACGATGTCTGGATTTAGTGCTGATTGATACTGTTCAAACGCGTTCACCGCATCGACGATCGCGGCTTCAGTCTGTTCATAAAACAGTAAGCCCGTGCCCATCTCACCATATTGTTTGACATCGCGCACGGTCTCTAAAGTTCCCCCCAAGCCATAAGCAATGACGGGCGTACCACATGCCTGAGCCTCTACCGGAGCAATGCCAAAATCCTCAAAGGCAGCATAAACAAACGCTTTTGCCTGTGCCATATACTGCTCAACCACCGCATCAGGCTGCCAGCCCAAGATCTGGACATTCGGTTGTGCCAGTTGCTGCATGCGCTTGAGTTCTGGTCCTCCACCAATCACCACCAGTGGTTTTCCTAACTGGTTGAATGCTTTCACGATGAGCGAGATTTTTTTGTAGCTCACCAGACGCGAAACGGTGACATAAAAGTCCTGCTTGTGCGCCTGGAAACGAAACCGATCGGTATTCACGGGTGGATAAATCACTTCTGCCGAACGACGATAACAGCGCCAAATGCGCCGTGCCGTATGGTGAGAGTTCGCAATGAAATAATCGACCCGATTTGCCGAGAGCACATCCCATTGGCGCAGACGGTGCAGCAGGTAGCGCGTGAACCAACCCGGCACACCCTGACCAGCACTGCTGTTTTGCAAATAATCGAAGGTCATATCCCACGCATAGCGCATCGGTGCATGACAGTAGCACACGTGCAGTTGATTCGAGCCAGTGAGAACGCCTTTGGCAACCGCGTGTGACGATGACAGGATCACATCGTAGCCACGCAGGTCAAGCTGCTCGATCGCCAGCGGCAGCAACGGCAAGTATTTTTGTACGCCCCTGCGGGCAAACGGAAAGTGCTGCAAGAACGTGGTGCCGATCGTGCGCTTAAACAGATAGCTCTCAGGGTTCGTCGATTCAAAATCAATCAGCGCATAGACATCTGCATCTATATGCTTGAGCATTTCCTGCACGACCAGTTCGGAACCGCCCGTTGCTTGAGGTGTCAGCCATTCATGCACCAGTGCATACTTCAATGCCACAGCAGCTTGTACTATCTCTTAGACCGTTTACTCTGGTGCAACTATAAACTACTGGGGGCGACAGCAATCCTATTTGCTTTGGCATAGCGATCGGGTAAAGCGGTCAGCGGTCAGCGGTTAGCTTTCAGCGGTTAACTCTTAGGAACAAGGATAATCCCCTGCAATGTTGCCTCACTCTAGCTCTCTCCCAAAGGAGAAACAGAATCTGGCTCCCTTCACCTTGAGGAGAAGAGTTGGGGATGGGAATGGCAGCGATCGCAACTCTCACAGGTCACTCAAGCCACAGTCCTCAGCTTTTTATTAACGCTTACGCTGACCGCTGACCGCTGACCGCTTACGCTAACCGCTGACCGCTTACGCTAACCGCTGACCGCTGACCGCTGATCGCTAATAACTAAACCACGCTCCATAAAAAAGACCAGCACAAAGGCTGGTCAAAATACAGAATACGTTGCTCTCTTGAAGTGGAAGAAACCAATCTGTGCGTTCCCAAACGTACAGCGGGCTACTAATTTTTAGTATTCCCTCGGTTCGGTCTTATTGTAGCAAGATACACATACTTTTTTTCATAAAAATTTACGCTCTTTAGCTTTAGATCATCCTAAAGGAAGACGCTCGTCATCCCAAATATCTCCGAAGCCTGTTTCCAAGTGCCGCCCGTTCTCAACTTTACCTGCTCATCCCCTGCCCTAGCACAAACCGCTCCCCCTCATGGGGTTTCGCCCACAGCGTCCGCTCATGCTTGTAAACGGTCATCCCTGGCTTTGCGCCCTTTGGCTTGTAGACGTGTTTCGGCTCTGTGTAGACAACGGAGACTTGTTCACTTTGGCGTGCTCGACTGTAGTAAGCTGCCAAATTTGCAGTAAATTGCAGGTCAGTCACATCTGGAGCGGCACCTGGCGTTAAACGCAGTAGGACATGGCTGCCCGGAATTTCCTGCGTATGAAACCAGAGATCATAGTCTCCTGCTGTCCGAAACGTGAGCTGATCGTTTTGGCGATTGTTACGTCCGACAAGCACTTCGAGACCGCTGGGTGTGGTGTAGCGATAGGGATGACTTTGCGAGTCTTTCTGGGTCAAGTTAGCGTTACGATACTCTGGGTCATTCAAATAATGCTGTTGAATCAGTTCGTCACGAATTTCATCAAGGGTATTAAGGTCTTCAGGAGTCTGGTAGGTTTTCAGTTCCACGATCGCCGCTTCAACCTGCTCCAGATAGTGAATTTCGGCATTGACCTCTGTTAATAGGGGTGCGATCGCGTTGCGGGCACGCTTCAGCTTTTGATGCTGCTTGTAGAAAGCTTGCGCATTTTGCACCGCATTTTTTTCAGGATGCAACGGGATCGTCCTTGGCTCCTCAGTTGTGAAGTCGGGCAACGTAATCGCTGACATCCCTAACTGCCAGTGCTGCAAATTTGCCATCAGCAAATCGGCTTGCTCACGGTAGCGATCGGCAACCTCAGACTGCTGTAAGCGTACCTGAAACACGTTCGCCTTCACGCGCAGCTTTTCCAACACGGTGTGAAGCTTTTGAACCAATTGATGACGCAGTTGGACAAATTCCTGGCGATCGATCTGGCTAGTGTAGTAGCGATCAACCACCGTTTGAACGCGATCGACGGCTTGGGTCATGCCCCATCCCAGCACGGTGTAACCATCAGTCGTCCATCCAGGTTGAAAGGTTGCCTGCTCCAACGCTTGCAGCCACTCCTGCCAATGGTGAAACAACCGTTGCCAATCATTTTGCTGGAGGCTGTCAGTGGACTGGTCAGGGCTGAGTGCCGCTGCACTGATCAACGAGAGCGTGAGTGCAGAACTGAGTCCACGGTAGTTTTGCTGCAAATTGCGTCGCAGCGCACCCGGCACCAGGCTCACGCGCTCCTGCCAGCGATCGAAGGATTCCGTTAGCTTGGGCGTGGGATCGGTCAAGGGTGGCGGCAGTGTGTACACGTCCCCTGTCTGGATGGGTCGCACACTGGATTGCTGAGCGCTCACCTGATGGGCGGCTGTGACGATGACATTGTCCTGATTGGCAAGCACGACATTGCTATACTTACCCATGATTTCGACGTAGAGATGCCAGAGCGCTGGTTCTCCTGGACGTTGAGTAAACTGAAGATCAAGGGCACGTTCCCACGGCGCGATCGGAGCAATTGCATCCAACGCCAAACTCCCCAATTGGTGCTTTAGCTGTTGGCTAAACGTAAAGGTGTCTGGAGTGCGGGGTGGCGCATCGCTACTGCAAAGACGCGCTGCTTGAGGATGCCAGGAAAGCATCAGCCAGCCACGCTGTTTGAGGGTGCGTAAGCCTAGATAAACCGTATAGCGATCGCGCTGATAAACCTGCTCCAGGCGAGCTGGTAGCCATTCAGTTCGCAGTTCTGCGCCGATCGCGGTAAGGGTAGTAAAGTCAACTGGTTGCAAGAGATGTGAGGAGTAAAGGGTGGAGACGATCTGGCTGCACCATATGCTCGTACCAGTCTTTTTTTAGCGGTTTTGCCTGGTGGCACCGTTTTTTGTGGACTACGATAGAAGACTACGTTTTGCTAGGTTTCGTATCCACTTATGCCCTCAAACCGCATGGACATGAAGCTGATCAACATTGGGTTTGGTAACATTGTCTCCGCAGGCAGGGTGATTGCCATCGTGAGCCCAGAATCTGCCCCCATCAAGCGTATCATTACTGATGCGCGAGACAGTAAGCAGTTAATCGATGCTACGTATGGTCGTCGCACACGAGCAGTGATCATCACCGACTCCGGGCATGTTATCCTATCAGCCATTCAACCAGAAACGGTGGCGAATCGGTTCGTTTTCAGCAAGGATGCACAGAGCGATGCTTAACCTGGTAACACAGGTGCTGCAATAGATTTTGTGATGCTGGTGTCAAGTCGTAGAGCCAAAAGTTTAAAGACAGTTGATAAAACGATCGCCGCGACTCGAACTTAGCGTTTGTGTTGCCAGAAGGTGCTTTTTTAGTTGAAGATGAAGAACAAGATAAAGAATTATTAATATTCTATCGCTTTAGATCGTCCTTACTGAGGGTGGGAAGCTGGCATGGGAGCACTAATTGTTTTAACGGGACCAAGCGGGGTCGGGAAGGGCACACTGCTACGATCGCTGATTCAGCGTCATCCAGAGCTTTACCTTTCAGTCTCAGTCACCACTCGATCGCCGCGTCCTGGAGAGATTGATGGCAAAAATTACTATTTTGTCACCCGTAGTACTTTTGAGCGTATGGTTGCCAGCGGTGAACTGTTGGAATGGGCGGAGTTTGCTGGTAATTTCTACGGCACCCCCCGTCATGCTGTCGAAGAACAAATCCGTGATGGCAGACGCGTGATTTTGGAGATTGAGCTGCAGGGGGCACGCCAGATACGCCAAAACTTTCCCGATGCCCTCCAGATTTTTATTCTGCCGCCGTCTCTACTTGAATTGGAAGATCGCATCCGCAGTCGAGCACAGGACAGTGAAGAGGCGATTATCCGTCGTTTGCAGCGCGCTCGGACAGAGATCAATGCTGCCGACGAATTTGATACTTGCATTGTCAATGATGACTTTGCCAAGGCGCTCGATCGCATCGAAACCACTCTCTTTGCTACAGCGGCGCGTTAGCCAGAGTGCTACATCAGACACTACTGCGCCAGTTTGCCATTGCTAATTTGTCGTTGCTAATTGGGCTAAATTTAATGTGTTGCTAGAGGCGAAAGAGCAGCAACAAGACGGCTGCAAAGATTGCACCAGCAGTACCACCGAACAGAAACCCACGTGCCATCGCCAGCCAACCTTGAGGCGCATCTAAATCGGTGGGCGGGTTTGGCGTAGTCAGCGTCGCAATCGGCGGTGAGGGCATACTCTCGGCATAAATCGCGATCGCCAGTGTGGCAATTACAATCGTGCCGATCGTTGCAAGCAGTCCTGCAAAGAGCGCCAGATGAGTGTCGCGCAGAGGACCCAGTACCACAAAGGGACCTAATAACCAGAAGCCATGGGAGAGACCGACTTGTAGCCCTCTCTGAAACGACGATACGCCTTGACGATAGGCAGGCAACTGATTGATAAACCAACGGGTGAACTTGGAGCTATTGATCGGAGTCGCTAAGTTCCCGTCCTGGGGATTACTCACAGCGTAAGACGCTACGAACGGCAGTGCAGACTGTTTGAAGTCGCTTGATGTTGAGCACTGGCTCATTTGGTTTCGTGCTCCACCAGATTGATGGTCGGACTGGCTAACTGTCATACCTCTCCTCATTCCGCCTGTCCAAATTGCCATCACCCTCAAACCAGACATTGTTTAACAGACCGTGCTTAACAGACCGTTCACAACTCAAATTCTAAACTGAACCACATCCGTCATAATGTTGCGTTCAATGCATTTATGAGGATTGGTAGACTTAGGAGTTGTACAGAAACAGCATGGTAGCCGTCAGCCGTCAGCCGTCAGCGAAAAGCTGATCGCTGATCCAAAAGGGTGCAGTTATTTTTTTAGCAAGCTCTTAGGTTAGCTACAGAACAGAGCCAGACGCGGTTGGTCGATCGACCATTACACCATTATTCGTAGAGAGGGGCTGCGATCGTTTGCGATCGCAGCCCCTCTCTGCCATGACATCAATGTCTTTGCTTTGCGATACCCGACCCAAGCGATTTTAAGGCATCGGGTGAAACAGTAAATCTGGGAAAAAGCGGTTGAACTCAATGAGAATGCCTGCCGTGAACACTAACCAGGCAGTCAGAATCACAGGAGCCGTCGAAAGATACTTGAGGAAATATTGCATAAAGTGTTCTCCTGAAGACTGAAAACTCAACTCTAGATGACGAAATCCAAACAATGGACTCTGGACACCTTTTGCTCAGAGCGAGCCACACGAATCACGTCGTTACCTGATGTGCTGTCGCAAGTTGCAAGTCCAAAGTTCAAATTGTGCGGACAGGCTAACGGACTGAAACAGGAATTTCATCATCCTTCGCCGTCAGTTCACCCGTTGTGAACTCTTTGATGGCTGCCAGGGGCCAAGCAAACCCAGAAAGGGCATACTTTAGCGCCAGTGGAACGTTGATGATGATCTCATCTTGCTCGGGAGACGAGCCTTTCTTGACTGCCTGAAGGTAAGCACGACCAACCCAGCCAATCCAACCCGCAATATAGAGAAAGAGGATGCTTGGAATCGCAAATTCACCAGCGTGAGCCGCCGTTGGGTCAACGACCAGATGAGGTAGACCTTCTTCACCGCACAGAACGCCTGAATTGGCGTAGAAATCAAAGCGCTGCTTGGCTGTAGCGCTAACTGAGTCTTTTGCCCGCTGAGCGAACGCAGCTGAATCTTTACAAGGTGTTAGGTTAGAGGCACTGGCTGCGGGAATGGAGACAAACCCGAACCAGAGCATGACGACGAGCACTAGAGCAAACAACCGTTGCATGGAATTGTTTCCCTTCTTTTTAATTACAAAATTCACAAGACAAAACGCACAAGACAAAACAAGGCAATTTTTTGCACAAACCGCTTGGTTAAACAAATTAGAGGTCTTGCAACGGTCGGTTCACTAAATTAGCATCGTGCCGTTTGAAGCGACCCCTGATGCAGTCTAAGCTACAAGAGGCAGTTCATACCTTAAAAAAGGTACCAGCAAATGGCGACGGTTTTGGCGATTGAAACAAGTTGTGACGAAACGGCAGTAGCGATCGTGGACGATCGTCACGTTCTAAGTAGCGTCATTTCATCACAAATTGCCATTCATCAGCCCTACGGCGGCATTGTGCCCGAAGTCGCCTCGCGGCAGCACGTGGAGATTGTGAACGGCGCGATCGCCCAGGCAATGGACGAAGCAACGTTAGATTGGTCTAACATTGACGGCATTGCAGCCACCTGTACGCCCGGTTTGTTAGGTGCGCTGCTCGTCGGGTTAACTGCTGCAAAAACGCTGGCGCTCCTCCATCAAAAACCACTGATCGGCGTGCATCACCTGGAAGGACACATTTATGCGTCTTACCTGACCGCTACTGACCTCCAGCCGCCCTTTCTCTGCCTGTTGGTTTCGGGTGGACATACCAGCTTGATTTACGTGAAGGATTGCGGTCACTACGAAACCCTGGGGCAAACCCGCGATGACGCGGCTGGGGAAGCCTTCGATAAGGTAGCGCGATTGATGCACCTGGGCTATCCCGGTGGACCCATCATCGATCGCCTCGCAAAAGATGGTAATTCCAAAGCCTTTCCCCTACCAGAAGGGCAAGTATCGCTACCAACCGGAGGGTTTCACCGCTACGATTCCAGCTTCAGCGGCTTAAAAACAGCCATGCTGCGACTGACTCAAAAGCTCCAACAAGAAACCGAATCGCTGCCGATCGAAGACTTAGCCGCCAGCTTTCAGGCAACCGTTGCCAAAGCGCTGACCAAACGAGCGATCGCCTGCGCCCTTGACTACGGACTCAACACGATCGCAGTGGGTGGTGGAGTCGCAGCAAACAGCGGTTTACGTCAACATCTACAAACCGCCGCACACGCTCATAACCTGCGCGTCCTCTTTCCACCGCTCCAGTTCTGCACCGACAACGCCGCCATGATCGCCTGTGCTGCTGCCGATCACCTCAACCGAGGGCATACGTCACCATTAACGTTGGGTGCTCAATCACGTATGGCGATCGCCGATGTCATGCAGCTTTATGCCCACTCTTGATAGAAGGCAGAGGGCAGAAGGCAGAGGGCAGAAGTGGGGAGTAGGGAGTAGGGAGTAGGGAGTAGGGAAGGCTAAGGGTAAAAGGCTGACTCCTGAATTCTGACTCCTGAATTCAAACCTCAAAACTTTTAACTCAAAACTCTCCCCCTGCTTCCCCCGCTCCCTCTGCTTCCCCCATTTCCCCATACCTCTCTCCCCAGGTAGGGAAATCCACATCTGCCAGTGAGGTCATCCTCTCAGTACAATCAAAAACAACTAGCCAGTAGCAACACTGGATTCCCTTCTTTTCGTCATCAACCTGCTGAAATCAATTTGTTGAAAAGCCTGGAGTATCACTATGACGACTGTTCTCGAAAAGGGCAATATCAGTATTCATACTGAGAATATTTTTCCCATCATTAAAAAATGGCTCTACTCAGATCACGAAATTTTTCTGAGAGAGCTGGTTTCTAACGCTGTCGATGCCATCCAAAAGCTGAAAATGGTGTCTTATTCGGGTGAGCTTCCCGGTGACTTAGGCGAACCTGAAATTGTGATCACGATCGACAAAGCCCAGAAAACCCTGGCAATTACTGATACAGGTATCGGCATGACGGCTGATGAAGTAAAGCAGTATATCAATCAAGTTGCCTTCTCCAGTGCCGAATCATTTGTCGAAAAGTATAAAGCTGCTGGTGATCAACAAATCATCGGGCATTTTGGGCTGGGTTTCTACTCGTCCTTCATGGTGGCGCAGCGAGTCTATATCGACACCCTTTCCTATAAACCAGAAGCGCAAGCGGTGCACTGGTCGTGTGATGGTTCTACCGAATTTGAAATTAGTGAATCGACTCGGAGCGATCGCGGCACTACCGTCACGCTTCTCCTTCAGGACGAAGAACAAGAATACCTGGAGCCGTATCGCATCCGGCAGTTGATCAAAACCTACTGCGATTTCTTGCCCGTACCCATCAAGCTAGAAGTCAAAGAAGCGGCTCCAGACACGGCTCCTGCTACCGAAGCAACAACTGAAGCGACGGCTGAAGCAACCATCGAAGCCCCTACCGCGATCGAAGCGCCCGAACCGAAAGCACCGGAACAGATCAATCGGCAAAAGGCTCCGTGGAAAGAATCGCCCAGTAACCTTACGTCAGAAGACTATCTGGAGTTTTACCGCTACCTCTACCCATTTCAGGAAGAGCCGCTGCTGTGGGTGCATCTCAACACTGATTACCCCTTCGTCGTCAACGGCATTCTCTACTTCCCCAAACTCAAGCCCGACGTGGACACGACAAAGGGACAGATCAAGCTCTTCTGCAACCAGGTCTTCGTCAGCGACAACTGCGAAGAAGTCATTCCCAAGTTTCTGCTGCCTCTGCGTGGGGTGATCGACAGCGCCGATATTCCGCTCAACGTCTCCCGGAGCTTCTTGCAGAACGATCGCACCGTGCGCCGTATTGCCGACTACATCGCCAAGAAAGTAGGCGATCGGCTCAAAGAACTCTACCGTGACAACCGCGAAGAATACGTCCGCTGCTGGCAAGACCTCGGCACCTTCGTCAAATTCGGCTCCATCAACGACGACAAATTCAAGAAGCAGGTAGAAGACATCCTCATCTACCGCACAACCGCGAAGTTGGGTGAGGTGAGAGGTGAGAGGAGTGAGGTGAGTGAAGAGGCACCAAAGATTGAAGTGCAATCGGCTGACGGTGACGCATGGCAGGATGTATCCACTTCTTCCCCTGCCTCCCCTGCCCCCTCTGCCTCCCCTGCCTCTTCACCCCCCTACACGACTCTGAAGGAATACCTGGAGCGCAACAAAGACCAGCATCCCAACCGTGTCTTTTACTGCACCGATGAAGTCGCTCAAACGACCTATGTCGAGCTTCACAAGCAGCAAGGGTTGGAAGTCCTGTTCATGGACTCGTTTATTGATAGCCACTTCGTCAGCTTCCTGGAGCGTGAGCATCCCGATGTGAAGTTTTCGCGGGTGGATGCTGACCTTGACGAGACGCTGATTGACAAAGATAAGCCAGCCGATCTGGTTGATCCAGCGACGAATCAAACTCGGAGCGATCGCATCAAAGATTTGTTCCAAAAAGCGCTCAACAAACCCAAGCTCACCATTCGTACCGAAGCGCTCAAGTCCAGCGAGGCAAAGGGTGTACCGCCTGCAATGGTGCTACTGCCCGAACATTTACGGCGGATGCAAGAGATGACCGCACTGATGCAGCAGCAAGCCGTACAGTTCCCCGAAGAGCATATTCTGCTGGTTAACACCTCGCATCCACTCATCCAAAACCTGGTGAGCTTGAGTCAGGGAGCCATCATCCAAAGCGAAGGACAATCCCCCTCTGCTGAATTAGCAAACCTGATCTGCCACCACGTCTACGATTTAGCACTCATGGCGCAGAAGGGCTTTGACGCCGAAGGGATGCAAGCCTTCGTGGAGCGATCGAATGCGGTGCTGACCCAACTGACCGATCGCGCTTCATAGGGGGAGAAATCATTGCCAGATCCCCGACTTCTGAACGGCTCAGCCAGTTCAATCTGCATTGAATGCAGAAGTCGGGGATCTTTGTCTCCTACTTCCTGATTTTCAGTTAGTTGTATACAATAGTGAACTGGTTACCTATTTCGTAGACGCACACTTCGGAGATTGCTATGTCCCGTCAATGTCAACTCACTGGTAAAAAGGCAAACAATGCCTACGCCGTTTCCCATTCCCACCGTCGAACCAAGAAAGTGCAAGAAGTGAATTTGCAGTGGAAGCGGATCTGGTGGTCTGAGGGCAACCGTTGGGTGAAGCTACGGCTTTCCACAAAAGCAATCAAAACCCTTGAGCATAAGAGTCTCGGTGTCTTTGCCAAGGAAGCAGGCATCAATCTCAATAAGTTTTAGGGTGACTGGCAGGCTAGTTACAATGAGCACTGTTCGTAAGGAACGTGTCATAAAAAATCGGGTGATCCCTCAGGGTTGCCCGATTGCTGGTTTCAAGCAATCTTTTTGAGCCAAGCATTTGAAGCGATTTGACCACTGGTCAAAAAATGTTTGAAGTCCCGATCGCTTCAGGCACTCACGTGGGTACTATTGATGCATCTCTTCGTCCTAAGTTGGTAAAGCTTTCGTGAAGCGGCAATCTGCAAAACATACCATACAAGACAACGTCAACTATTCTGGCTGAATGAACGTTTTTACTGAGGTACGTGTTTACTAAGGTACGTGTACTGGCTACCCCTCCGTTAATTTGCTGATAATTTGCTGATTGCTATCTCTCTTTACTTCGGTCGAACTCGTGGCTTCCCGGTTGATTACAGGCTGTTTGAACTGTTACATAGTGAGCATCTACATCAGAAATTTGTGAGTCTTTAACAAAAAGCGATCGCTATCATTTTGCAGAGACCCCTCACTCTGCCCTCTGTAATGCCCATTTGCTCACTCTGTGAGTTCAGTCCAACCTCTCGCCTAGTCGCAGGAAGCAGCTATCATGTCAGACCGTAAATTAGCCAAGGCTGTTCAAACCCTTTTCAGGCAGGCTACCCGCCTCGCTCGTCAGATAAGTCGGGCATTCATGGCGTGGCTGTTGCGGACTGCCCTGGTTGCCAACCGCAACACGCGATCGACGGCAGGCTTCGTGTTGCCAACCACCATCTTACTTATTCTCATTGTGTCGTTAACAGCAGGTGCCCTGAGCTACCGCGCCTTTAACACCAGCACACGCACCATCAACGAAACGCAGAACCGCGTCATTTACAATGCGGCAACCCCTGCGGTCGATCGTGCCCGCGCCAAAATCGAATTTCTTTTCGACTCCACGAAAGACACCCGCTACCCTGGTGGTGTGCCGTCAACGGACTTTCTAGCATCAATGCTGCTCAATACCAGCCCCGGAACCTCTCTCAATGGTTCTGCGCCAGCGGGTCCACTACGCCTTAACGGTCTAGATCCCTACACACTGCCCGATGAACTGGCGTGGGGTACAGGCAACGGGTTTGCCACTGGACGGCTTGATAGCAATGGCGATGGTACGCCTGATAACGCCTGGGGCTTCCGGGCAGACACCGATGGCGATGGCACGGTTGATGCCACGATCGTCTACTCGATCGCTCTTTCGATTCCACCCAACACTGGCACTGGCAACAACATCACGCAGGGGTGGCAGCGTTTGGTTGCCCTTAGCGATGCTGACAAGGCAAGGGGTATCGCTGGCGCTGACCCTCGATCGCCCGTACCCTACGCTCGCACGGGTCCATTGAGCAACTCGCCTAGCGCTGCTGGATGCCGTGGCTCGGGTAGCGGTGGCTCTAGCGTTGAGCAGGGTTGGTATCAAGACACCAGTAACACCGCCGTTTTGCGTCGAAACTTTCAGGTGGATGCATTTGTACTGCCTGACGGTGTCACCAGAGAGGGTGGTACGGCTAACTTCGCCACTCTGGAGTTCCAGCAAGACCGGGTGCTCAACCGGGGCAACAAGTGGGGAGCCTGGTTCCGCAACGACCTGGAGATCTTTCCGGGTCCGCCGTTTCAGTGGAACGGGGCGATGCATACCGAGGGCAACCTGATCATTGGCAACAACAGCTTCAGCGCTTACTTAATTAGCGCACCGAACTCTTGCCTGTGGTACGAGTCTTCATCGGAAATTACGGTCACAGATGTCACCCCTACCGCCAACAACGGACAGGATTTTCAGGGGCAGGTAGTGAGTGGGCTGGTTGGTAACAACAACTATGGCGGCAGCAGCCTCGTTTACATCTGGAACCAGAACTTTGACCCACTAAATCCTAGTAAACAAACGCTCGATTCTGGTACCGACTCGGTTAACGGCAGCAGTCCCTTCAATATCTCGATTGATCCGTTCAAAATTCAGGAAGACAACAGCTACAAACCACGAACTGGTACAAACAATCGGGGTGTGCGGGTTGCAACTTATGACACCAGCAATCTGAAAAAGCGGATCTTTAACCGTACAGAGTCTGCGCCCTATGTCGATGATACCTATCGGGCAGACGATCGCTACGGTCCTAAGCAAAAGTACAGCGACCAGGTACAAATTCCAGCAGGCAAGAAAATTGGCGACCTGATTGCCGCCAGCGACAACGTTTCTGTTACACCCGGCACAATTACCCTTCCCGCCGATCCCTCCTTGACGGCTCAGAATGACCCGAACGCCAAGCCCGGTGACACACCCAACTTGGGCTTGGATGGCTACTGGGAACGTCGCGCGCGCTTCCAGGGCTTGCGAGTGCTGGTAGGGCAGCGTTTGGAGTTAGGCAATACCTACGGCTGGGTCACGCCTCAAGACCGTCCAGCTTCGGTTACCAATGATGCACAAGAGCAGACGTACCTTCAGACCGCCGCACCTGTACCCACAGTTATTAACGGTGCGGCAACGATCGGTAACGGCGATTACCGTCAATTGCGAAGCAACCTATATGTCAACTCGACTGACCCCAACGTCATAGACCCAGATAAGAGTGATGATGAGGGTGATCCTCTCTATCCAACGCACTCTACGACCCTTACTCATGAAGCTCGGCAGCGACGGGCGCTACGCGACAATTTGGCAGCCGTTCAAAGCACTGCTGTTTATCACGCAGCAGTTGACAAGGACTATCCGGTTGCGTGCATGGCAAGCGTAGTGCATCCCGGCTCACCGCTGACACTACAGCAGTCGCTGAACTTTGTGCCGACAGTGTTTGTCGATAGCACCGCAACAGGTGTTGACCCTGCCAATAACAACAACCCGAGCACAGTTGATACCGCGCTGATGACCGATTTCTTCAACGGTCGTGGTACGGATGGCTGGGAGTTTGATTCTCCTGGCGGCAACAAAGCAACATTCCTCACCGATATTGCGGATGCCAGCAGCCCCTTACGGATTGCGCTACTAAACCTGGCGCAGTTTGCAGGCGACCACGTTAGTGATACAAAAACGGGCGCGTTTCCACCCACGCAAGAGGCGGGTCAGATTCACCCTGATCCTGAGTTTGCGATGTGGGGGAACTTTTCAAACCTGCGACGGACGCTGGTGCGCTTAAATGCAGTTGGCTATGACAATCTCAGCATTGCTGACAAAACCTACATTCATACAGCAGCCTGCACATTGGGTATGTTGGCGTACAACGTCGATCGCGTCCAGCGGTTTGACCCCACCAACTTTAAGAACGATGTGATTCGCCCCGGTCAAGGTTCGCCGATTATGACCACGCTGGTGGGCGACCTTTACAAGCTGATGGATGGCACAGTCAATGAAGCGGCTGGCAACTTTGAAGTCTTGCCGAAGGGACGATTGGCAACCTATGGCTACGACCCGAACGGCGCATTTGATATTGCTAGTTACAATGCGCGGGACTACGATCGCGTTCCAGCGGAGGCATACCTCGGTAAACTGCGGGAGTACATTGCCGCTACCAACTCCACCATCAACCCCAGTAACGATCCCCGTTATCGCCTCGCCGAGCTAATCTTCACCTATTTCCAACTCCGGCGCGATCGTACCTTTGGCTTCCGTCCGTCTCCAGCCGCTAATACCTGGAACTTCAACCCGTACGTAGCACAAATCCAGGGCAAGCTTAATCTCTGGTCGTCTGCCTGCGACCCCAACGTGTTTGCCATCAACGACCCGACCGGAAAACAAACGGGCGAAAAAGGCGCGATCGCCCATGCTGGACCGATCGCCCCAGGCTCAACCATTTCCAAGTTTGAAGTTGATCCAACGGTCAGCATTTCGCGGCTGGCGCTGTCTCGGCTCTGTGGCACCGTCATTCCTCCCGGCGCAGTGCGCGACTATCCTGGTGATGTAGGGTTTCCGGCACGCAATGGACTTGAGGCAGGGAATACCACTACACCTCCTACTATTCCTGGTACTACGGCTGGAGATTTTGTTACCCCAAACTCACCAGACACCTTGACCACGCTGAGATACATTCCAAAGGTCGACGGTACAGCAGGTGCAACCTCTGTCTTTTCCGCAGATACGCCACGCAAGTCGTCGCTCGGCGTGAGCGCTACCTCCGCTTTCGCCTTCAAGGCAGGAGTAGCGACCTCTCAGACTAACCTGAATCGCTATGATCTCTACCCCTACACGGCTACTCCAACGGGTACAATTCTCAATAACAACGGCTACCCGTACCTGTCCGCCTCGGTAGCACCGAAATGGCCCGCCCTCTATTACCTTTTTCCAGAGGTGTCACACAGCCATTTGGGCGCGGTTGAAGACACTGGCGGTGCCACAATTACAACAGGTACACCACCGCTAACAACGCCTGTGGCTCCTGATGGCGTTGGCATTGGCAACCTGAAGGATAATAGTGGTGGTGGTGCTGTGAACTGGGAAGATGATGTTGACCATCGTCAGCCAACAGGACGGCTTACCTATCCGCTTGTTGCCTCTACGTTTGTTGGCACTCCACCCACTGCTAGTGCCAGCAACATCCTACCAGCGGCACTACAACCCTGGGCAGAACCCTACATTACTGATGCTTACATCAGCGCCGCCAACCAAACGGTGACATACAATCCAGTTGACACTCTCACAGCACCGATCATTCCGCGTTATAGAGACATGGGTTATGTCGTAGATGCGGCGGATGATCTTGATCCTGTCACTGCTGGCATACAGCAACCCATTAAATTCAAAGATCTAAAATCTGCCAATTCACTAACATACAATTACAAAACGTTTGGCAATCCTCTAGCTGATCTCTCGGTGGCAAGGCTTGCTCTTCAGCCCCGGAGACTGCCGAATACAGGAGGCTTTGTCACTGCCAATAATCCGTTTGCCATTTCCAACAACAACCCCTGGCAACTGCCTATTTCAACTCTGTCTAGTGTCTCCGCCGTAGCGCAAAACACGCCACCTAATCGTATTACGGCACCCAACGGTACTGCGGTGACAGGAATAACGGCTGTGATACCGTTCCTCGATCGGGCTTTATTCAACGGACGCGAATGGCTGCCTGCACGGGTGACAGATTTTGACCTGGGGATGCTGCGTCGTACAAAAGTGAACGCAACGGTAAACCTCGCCTCATTGCCCGTGACTGATGCAAGTGATGTTTGGCTACCTCTTAGCGGCATTGTGTATGCCTTCCGCGAAGACGCTGTGCGAGAAGATGCCATCAATCGTCCAGGATCGGCATCCGTCACTTATACCAACGCCGCAAGTCCCGACCCTGCATTGCAAACTGATCCAGAGGTCATCACCAATACGCTGATCTCGAAGAAGCCAGTGGACGGTGTGCCTGACCCGGATCGTCGCCCGTACGGCTTTCGCTTACGGAATGGCTCACAGCTCAAACGTCATGCGAGTACGAGCGTTCCGGCTCAAGACAACATTCGTGGACTCTCCTTCTTTACCGATAACCCGCTCTACATCATGGGGAACTTTAACCTCCATCAGGATGGGGCAGACGACACTGTTGGTGCTCGGTTGGAAGAGTTTAAGCAACAGTTGCCGAACGGTAGCTACAACGAAACTGATTTCTATGGTCGTACAGACCGGGAAAATGCCTTTGCCGATCGCGATGGCGATCGCTGGCGACCATCCGAAATTCTGGCAGATGCCATCTCGATTATTTCCGACACCTTCTGCGATGGGAGTGTCCTCGACACGTTCATGAGTGCAGGCGATGGGAGCAACGCGACGCTCATCCCCTCAACGTACGAGGGGCGAAACAGGACAGACTCCGGTTTTGCCTTCCCTGCGGGCTTCCTTCCTTATCGGGTCAGTGCAGGCAACAGCGGCGGTGCCAGCGTTTATACCACCACCGCCAGCGCTCTGTACGGACGGGGCTGCGTTAATGGTAGAGAAACCAGCTTCCTGAACCAGAACCGTCCTTCAAACAATTTGCCCACTACTCCGACAGTGGGAGGTGCCACTGCCTGGGGTTGGCTGCGAGAGAACCCCTATGACATCTTCTCGCCAATTAAGGTCTCACGTAATGGGGATGGTTTGGCAATTCAAGCGCAAATAGACTCGCGTCCGGCAAGCCAACAACCGCTGCTTCCTCCACTGCTTCCTGCAACTCCTGGCGCTTCGCCCTTGAGTGGAAAGCCACTGATGCCCCTTCCATATTCCAATGCTCAAGTTGGCGGCGCTTACTACAACATCGCCAATGATAGTCGGACGAGACAGGACGCTGAGAACACTCGCGTTAACACGATCGTCGTTAGTGGGCTGATTCCGTCCAAGAGCGGGCAATCTTACGGTGGTTTGCACAACTTCCCTCGCTTCCTGGAAGGCTGGGATCGCCTCTGGTTTGCAGGTTCCTTCTTGCAGCTCAACTTTAGCAACTACGCTACAGGTCCCTTTGACCAACAGGTTTGGGAGCCTGGTACAACGCCCACTGCGGGCAATGAGCGCATTACGTACTACAGCCCGCCCGCTCGTCTCTGGGGTTACGATGTTGCCTTACAGAAGTCTCCAGCCGGACCAGCCGCCGCACGCTTTGTCACCGCAACGAAAGACCGTAACGAGTTCTATCAAGAACCCGCCGCGAATGATCCGTATATTCGGAACCTCTGCCTGGCGCTGCCGAATGCCCTCTTCCCTGATGCCAGGTGCCCATCCTGATCCCGTCGAAATAACCATCCTGGAGCATCGTGCCATGCGAGTGAGTTCAACCCGGTCTGCCAGTGGATCTACTGAGCGATCGCAACCGTCTAAATTAGTGTCTCGATGGGCGCTATCGCGCTTGACAACCAATCGTCGATCGCAACCCGCAGAGCAAGGGCTGACGATTATTGAATGCTTGGTGGCGATCGTGATCATTTCGCTCACGGTCGTAGCGATTACGCCGCCTATCATGCTTGCGACTGCCAGCCGCATTCAATCGCGCAAGGTTGAAAAAGCAAACCAGGTCGCTCAGGGAGAGATCGATCGCGTCCGCCTGCTGGTTGAACGCGGCTCCTACCAACTGACTGAGCTGCCTGGAACGGTGGGTGCTATTAATGGCACTACCGCCAGTAACGCGATCAACTCGTTTGGTGCAGCTTCAGGTAGCCCGACTGGTGGTCCACTCTACTCCACAGCATCGTGTTCTACGTATCCAGGTGTGAGCGCTGCTGCGACCGACCTTGTTCGCGTGGATGTGGATGGCGACTGCACGCCAGAGTATGTCATGCAGGTTTTTCGCACACCGGGCTATGCGCCGTCTCCCCCAACTCCAACGGTGCCGTTTTCCTTTGAGATGGGAGTCAGGGTCTATGCTTACTATCCGCCACCGCAGCCCTTTATCCCACTCGACACAACAAAAGCATCGTTGAGGATGGGTACAGGACCCTTGGATTTGGCTGGTGGCAGGCGACGACCGATGGCGGTTTTGTACTCCAAGATGGCGCGTAACGATTCCAGTCGATCGCTCGGTCAGCTTTGCATTCAAAACGGCGGCACCACAGCCAACTGTAATTATTAATTTTCAGGCTTGATCCTTTTGCTAAACGGTAGAAATCATGGCTAGACCACGCGTTATCGCTCGTTTGAAACGGCTCTGGGCTGCCTACAGAAGGCGGCAACAGGCTGGGTTTACGCTGATTGAGCTACTGGTTGCGATGTTTGTCGGCGGTCTGATCACCGTGAGCCTGCTGGCGCTGGTGGTGCAGTTGGTCGATGTCAACCAGCGCGATGCCTCTCGCAGCGAAACCCAGCGAGATATGCAGGCAGCCATGAACTACATCACCCAGGAGCTTCGAGAAGCCGTCTTTGTGTATGACGGCGATTGTCTTCAGGGTACCGCCGCGATTACGGCTGCCAACTTTGGCACCGAATGCCCTGGTGTCATTAACCACATTCCAGCCGGACTGACTGCGGCTAGCGCTGGTAGTCAGCCAATCCCCGTCCTTGCGTTCTGGCGTGCCGACCCTCTGCCTCAGGGTTTGCTTGCCGCCTGTGCCACCAACTCAGGTAGCCTGGACGAACCGGATGCCAGCTTTCCAGCCGCAGTCTTGGGCGTACCTTGCCTTTCGGGTCGAAGCTACACACTTGTCGTCTACACCCTCGTTGTTGACTCCAGCACAACCGATACCTGGCAGGGACGTGCGCGGTTAGTACGCTACCAGTTACCTCAGTTTGCAAGTGGTGCGACTACTGCCTTGCAAACCAACCAGGGCTACGTCGATCCACTATCATCCCCGAACTCTAGCTTTCAGCAGTGGCCCTTCCAGTTAGCTACAGTGAACAACGTCTCTTCGGTAACGAATGCTCAATCAGCCCGTCCGCCAGGAGCAGATTTGAATGCTGTGATTGCCACTGGTAGTGCGCAAGTGCTGGTTGATTATGTGGACGACGGTCAATTAGCCAGACCGACGCTGTCGTGTCCAGACAGAGCAACGAGTGCCAACCCTTTTGCAGCGACTCCTGTAAGTAATGCTGCGTTTAACTTCACTAATATTCGGAGCTTCTATGCCTGCATACGGGGGAAAACCTATCAGGCACCAAGCACCGAACAAAGCGTCAATCAGGAAGTGCAGGTCTTTTTAGTTGGCAACGCGCAGGGACGACCAGGGTTCCCGTTGAGAACCGCTTTGCCCAGTGGCGTGATTGAAAGTCAGGCGTTTCCGCTGTCAACAAGGGTGCTGACGCGAGGCATCGTCAACAAGAGTCCCAAATAGTAGTCTGTCTACCTGGAGGAGAACGACGATGAAGCAACGAACTCGCTTAAAGCGCTCAACTGGCGGTTTTACACTGCTTGAGCTGCTGGTGGTCATTATTGTTATTGGCGTGTTGTTTGCGATCGCGGCTCCCGGTTGGGACACCATTTTGAGCCGTCAGCGCGTCTCTGCTGCCCGTGAACAGGTCGTGCAGACGATTCGCGTCGCGCAAAGTGATGCCAGACGCTCTCGATCGCCACGAGCCGTTGTGTTTGATATGAGCACAGCGAGTAAACCCAGAATCGCTAACGTACCGTACATCCCAGATAATACTCAGGCGACTGCGAACAGAAACACTGTCCTTATCAACAACACCAGCGGTGCCTGGGTGCTGCTGGGCAATGGTAACGTCAATGCAGGTACCCTTAGACTGACTGTGAATGGCGCAACGACCAATGCCGCAAACACGTTTCCTCTACTGATCTTTGACGGAAATGGCGCGATCGCCCAAACGCCACTTGTGCCCGCGACTCAAACGATACCGAGCGTAATTACAGTCTCACGCGGCAACAACACAGGCAGAGCTACCGATCGCTGTGTGGTTGTCGCAACTCTTCTGGGAGCGATTCGCACAGAAGAAGGGGCGTTTAATGCAGGCACTGGCAAGGGCTGTCCTCTCTAATTGCCGATTCTTAATTGGGCGTTGCTGAATGAAAATATGAATTGCCCTCATCCCAAACCCTTCTCCCCAAGGAGAAGGGCGTAGAACTCCTGTTCCCTCTCCTTTTGGGAGAGGGCTAGGGTGAGGGCGAATTTAGGCATTCATACATCAATTCAGCAACGCCCTTAATTGTTGGTCACTTTTAGTTCGTAAACATTCCAGAGAGAGCCGCGCGTATCTAAACCAGAGAACTGTACGCCTTTAACGCGATCGCGGATGGCTGAGAGTGCTGTAGGTGTTACCAGATGGATCACAGGCAACTGTTCCTGGACAATGCGTTGAAAGTCAGCGTAGATCTGTTTGCGTTTATTTTCGTCATACTCTCTTGCCCCGGCGATGAACAGGCGATCGATTTCCTGCTCCCAATCTGAGACAACCCAGTTTTTGATGGGTGGCGAACCAACGCTGGGACCTTGATTAAAGTCATGAGAGGTGCCGGAGCTAGTCCAGTAGTTCGCGCCGTCATTCGGCTCTACGCCACCTGTGTAGCTGATGAAGTAGCATTCCCAGTTACGGTTGCCGACGCTCTCGACCATCACGTTAAAGTCAACCGGATTCAGGTCAAGCTGAATGCCAATGCGCTTTAAGTCTTGCTGCATCTGAGCAGCGAACTGTTGCCCGCTGCGGCTGCCTGCGGGCAGGATCATCGTAAACCGAATGCGGTTGCCATCTGCGTCAAAGAGTTGTCCTTTCGGATCGTATTTGAAGCCCGCACCCGTCAACAGTGCCTTTGCTTTTTGAGGGTTGTGTTCATAAACCTTCAAGCCTTGCTGGGGTGATAGAAAGTAGGGGCTTTGCACAGAAATCGGTGAGTTTTGCAGTTCGCCAATCCCGCGAAACAGGTTGTTGATGATGCTCTGGCGATCGAGGGCGTAGGCAATTGCCTGTCGAAATGCTTTGTTGGTAAACCAGCGCGTTTTGATAGGGTCAACGAAGGGTTTGCCGTCGGCGTTCGTCGCACGATTCTGGTTTAGTGCAATAAAGGTCGTGCCTGAAGCGGCTCCACCATTGAGAATCGCAAACTTACCGCGCTGCTCCTCGCGCTTGAGCAGAGAAAAATCTTCGGGACGTAACCCAGCCATATCCAAATCGCCAGACCGAAAGCGCAACATACGCCCATCACTGTTTTCCACGACTTGCCAGATGATGCGATCGATATACGGCAAAGCTTCACCTTGAGCGCCCTTACGCCAGTAATAAGGATTGCGGCGATAAACGATCCGCTGGCTGCTAGTGTAGCTTTCGATCGTATAGGGTCCGTTCGTGACGATTTCGGTTGGGTTAGTATCAGTGCCCCAGGTAGAGAGAAACCGAGGATTGCCATCGGGTCCTTTCGTGAAAACCGTTTGACGGAGGCTGTGAGCGGGCAGAATTTTGGCAACCAGTGCCCGAACAAAGGGTGAAGAGGGTTCTGGCAGGATGAACTCAATGCGGCGATCGTCCAGTTTCTTCACATCTGGTAAGAGCTTTTTTTCGCCAATGCGAAATGAATCCCGCACATCAGTGGGAATGGTTTCGTTCAGATACACATCTTTGTAGCTGAACAGCACGTCGTCTGCTGTTAAGGGCTGACCGTCTGACCATTTCATCCCTTCCCGTAGAGTGAACGTGATGCGCTTTTTATCCGCTGAGACTTGCCACGATTCTGCCAGAGCCGGAACAACCTCTGCCGTAAGACCATGTTCATCCACCAGCCCATCGAAGGTGAAGGAGAAGACATTCGGCACGGAGTTATTGAGCGCGTAGTTGAAGGTTTTGGGGTCTGTAGTCGTGCTGATGACAAGCTGTGGGATGCGAGCTGCTTGACTTTTCAAGTTTTGCGGTTGGCAGGCAGAAAGGACGATCGCTGCAAGCGCTAAGCCAGCCAAAAGCCAGTAACGCCACCGTTGAATGTACGCAAACGCTGCCACGCTCATAACCAATTCCCACGCTTTCTAATGGATTCGAGACTGACCAGATTCAAAACACTGGAACGTTTACCAGTCTACTGTCGGTAGCTTCTAGTCTAAAGTTTAAAGCTTAACGCGATGTGCAACTAATTCGCCCTCATCCCCACCCTGCTCCCTGGGGAGAAGGGCTTCCAGACCGTTCCGGTTCCCTCTCCCATCGGGAGAGGGCTAGGGTGAGGGCAGTTTTGGCAGGCATTTTAGGAAAGTCGCACATCGCGTAAGCTTAGCTTCGCCCAGTCACCGATAACCCATCCACGATGAGCGACGGTGTGTAGCAAGAGCCGTTCCAGTCAGCATCGCCACCCAGCGCAATCAATTGCTTCAGCGCCGTATAAACGTTGCCAGACACCATCGTATCTTTGACTCGACCGATCACCTCACCGTTTTTGACGCGGTAGCCCAGGTCAACGTTGATGGAAAACTCGCCCGAAATGCCTGCCCCGCCACCGAGCATTTGGTCGATAATCAACCCATTGTCGAGGGTGGCAATCAGTTCTTGTAAGGATTTACCTGTAGCAGCGCTGCCTGCGGGCTGAATGATGATGTTGAATAGTCCAGGAGTCGGGTAGCTACCCAAGCCAGGGCGAAAGCCATTGCCCGTAGTGCCGCTGCCGATCGCCCGTCCTGTCGTGAAATCGGCGTAGAAGAGCTGTAGCACACCGCGATCGATGAACGTGATGGCGCGAGTTGGTGTGCCTTCGTCATCAAACGGACAGCTAAAGGGACCGATGTTGGGCTGCTGGGAAAGGGTCAAGCCTTCAGATGTGACGCGTTCGTTCAGGCGATCGCTCCAGGGTGATGCACCTTCCAGCACTTGCTTGCCGCTGAGTGCCGACTGCACCGTACCCCACAGCATATCAGCAGCTTTAGAGGTGAATAAAATCGGTACGCGTCCGGTTGGGGGTGGCGTGTTGTCTTTCGCCCACTCCAACCGCTGCAAAATTTGGTGTGCCACGGCGATCGGATCAAGGCTCTGCCGCTGTGTCTGCCCATCCGAAACGCACAGAAAGTCATCGCCGCGCACCCATTCGGCGGAGAGGTAGCAACTGAGAGTCGTGTCGGTGTAGCCGCAGTCTAAACCGTTGGAATTGAGCAGGCGGGTGGTTTCAGCATCACATTCCCACTCAGCGGTGCAGATCAGGTCTGGGTTCGCTTCACGAACGATGGCGATCGCCTCTCGTCCCCAAGCGACTAATTGCTCCACGGGCACCGTTTCGCCTAAGTCTGGATACTGAGTTTTGGCGGCACCTGCTAGCTCGATCGTTTCTGGTTCGTTAAGCTGGCTCAGGGCGATCGCTCGATCAACCAACGCCTGTGGCTCGACCGGACCGTAGGCAACCGCTAAACCAGGACAACCGTTTCGCCACAGGCGTAATGCCGTCCCTTCTGCCTGAGCGCTTTCTAGCTGCTTAAGGCGATTTGCCTCAAAGAAAACTGGATATGCTAGCGATCGCGATTGTAAAACTTCTGCCGCTTCTGCCCCTGACCTGGCAGCCAATTCCAGCAGTTGATCTGCTAAGGTTTCGTGTTGCAAGTCGTCGGAACTCATAATATGTGAGCGAACGGAATGTGAGTAGGGAGCTTTTAGCGGTCAGCTATCAGCTTTTAGCGGTCAGCTATCAGCTTTTAGCGGTCAGCTATCGGCTTTTAGCGGTCAGCTATCAGCTATCAGCAGTCAGCTTTTAGAGGCAGAGCAGGCGCTAAACGGCGAATAGATGCTTAACCGCTGGTTTCTTAAAATAAACTCATGCTTGTAAGAGCAGTCAGCCAACTGCTACACAGAGGCAAATTGCACCAGTCAATGACTCCTGCACTCATCGCTGACCGCTGATAGCTGACCGCTGACCGCTGATAGCTGACCGCTGACCGCTGATAGCTGACCGCTGATAGCTAATTGCTTACTAGAGATCACTTTACGCTAAGTTGACCGTCTGTAATAGCCAAAAGCCAGCGAACGCTTCGATGTTGGGATCGGCTTGAATGGCAAGGAAGTGAACGCCACGACACTGCTGTTTCGCTGCCTCAAAGTTTTGCGCTTCGGTTTTTACCTGTGAGTTCGCAAGGCTGGCGAGATTCCAGCGATCGTTCAGCCCCGTCTCTAGCAGCAAGCGGTTGGGATAGTCGCCGTCAAACTTCACGCCAGCTACCTCTAAACCCGACATCCAGGCAGCTAAGGGAGTCGCACGCGCCGAAAAGATCAGCAACCCCGGAATTTGGGCTTCTGGTGCTAACCCTGCGAGAGCAAGAGGAAACGCTTCACCAAAGTCGATCGTCCACTCGTTCATCTCGGCGATCGCACTGGCTGGCAGCGTGACGAATTGCCATTTTTCTCCTAGCAACGCATCGGGCAATGGCTGCGGCGGCGTTTTGGCAAAACTAACAGAAGGATTGGTACCCGGTTGGAACCCTGGCAGTGCGGGATAAACGTCCTGAAGGCGCTGCTGAAGCCACTGATTCAACACAAACGTGCGCTGGCTGAGTTGAGCCGGAATCCCTAACTCTGTGCAGGCTTTAACGATCATGTTGTTCATTGCCTGCCGGAAAAAGCGGATTTTGTCGGGAGGGTTGGGTGCCTGCGCGATCGCCGCTTCAATGACACCTTTCAACCGCACCGAGTTGACTTCAGCACTGGAGCAAAATTCGGCATAGCGAAAAAGGGATTCGGGCTGGCGATCGACCGTCAATGGGCTTTCGCAAACCAGCACTTCCCAGATTTTTTTCTTGTTCTCATCCAGGATGGGACGAGAGTAGAAGTCGAGTTCCCAGACGGTGAGCATAGGGGAGAGAGGGGTGAGGAGTAAGGGATGCAGGAGAGGCAGGGGAAGCAGGGGAGGCAGGGGAAGCACTGGTTAATTGAGGATTCAGCAGTGAACAGCCAGCCTAAGGCTTTTAGCCTTTCTCTCTCCGCTCCCCCTGCTCCCTCTGCTCCCCTTGCTTCCTCCGCCTCCCTTCACTCTCCCAAGATCGCTATTCTCGCCCGGTCTTGACGCGATTCGGCTTCTGCCATGACATCGGCGGTTTTTTCCAGCATTTCGCCGGGGTAGTTTTCGAGCACTTTTGTGGAGAGTGAAATTCTGCCTTTGCCTTCATCCAGACCTGCGATCATGGCTTTGATGGGTTGCCCGACCTGAAATAAGCCTGTCAGGGATTGGATGTAGTTTTTGCTGATTTGGTTGATGTGCAGCAACCCAGTGGTGCCGCCAAATTCAACAAACACACCAAAGGGTTTGATGCTGGCAACTTTGCCGTCTACCAGTTGCCCAATTTCGAGTTGGCTAAAGCTGGCAGTGCGGGTAGCAAGGCGGTTAGAGAGCACGAGCTTGTCACGAGCCTGATCAATTTCCAGGATGCTGGCGCTGAGTGTGGTGCCTTTGAGCGCTTCGAGGTCTTCACGTTCGACGAGGTGCGATCGCGGAATAAACCCCCGCAACCCTTGTATATCAACCGTGACACCACCTTTATTTACGCCTGTCACTTTTACCTGGTAGCTCTGATTGCTATCTTGAGTTTCTGCCAACCGATCCCAGGCTTGCTTAATCTCCAACTGCTTCAGCGAGAGCGTGACCTGACCATCACCGTCTTGCTCGCGGATGATCAAAAACTCGCACTCTTCGTTGAGGGGGACGATCGCCGAGGGATCTGTAACACCCCGCAGGCTTGCTTCATTGGCAGGCAGAAAGGCGAGTGACTTCGCGCCAATATCGACGTAAATACCATCAATTTCGTAATTGACAGCCTTACCTGTAATCATCTGCCCTTGCTGAAATTGGTAATTGTGTTGCTCCAGCCCTCTCTCAAAGTCCTCCATCGAAAAGGACTCAGCGGCTGGGCGAGTTGATTTAGCTTCCATGAGACAAGCGAACATAGTCGGCTTTCCTACTATAGTCCGTTGGGTTGGAGAGTTTTGAGTTTTGATTTAATTTAGCGGTTAGGGCTTTGCGGTTTAATAACCGACCAATTAACCACGGTTAGCGGTCAGCGGTTAGCGGTCAGCGGTCAGCGGTCAGCGGTTAGCGGTCAGCGGTCAGCGGTTAGCGGTTAGCGGTTAGCGGTCAGCGGTCAGCGGTCAGCGGTCAGCGGTCAGCGGTCAGCGGTCAGCGGTCGGAGTGTCGAGCGTTGAACTCGGAGTGCCGAGCGTTGAACTCGAAGTATCGAGCGTTGAACTCGGAGTATCGAGCAATGAACTCGAAGTATCGAGCAATGAACTCGGAGTGTCGAGCGTTGAACTCGGAACATCGCGCTTGGAGGTCGGAGTTTTGAGCCTAGAGGTCGGAAGGTCGAGCTTAAAAGTCGGAGTTTTGAGCCTGGAGGTCGGAGTATCGAGCCTGGAACTCGGAACATCAAGCTTGGAGGTCGGAAGGTCGAGGTTTGAACTCGATACGCCACGTCCAAACTTGCAAATTCCGCTTCTGGCTCACACATGCTTCATCCTTTAGCCCTTAGCCTTTCCCTACTCCCTACTCCCTACTCCCTACTCCCTACTCCCCACCCCTCTCCTTTCAACACGCTTTCAAACAACTCCTTCACCTTCTCCCACGCATCAGCAGCGGCTTCAGGACTGTAATCGGGACGCTGATCGCAGAAGAAGCCGTGACCAGAGGGATAGCGGAAAAAGCGATGGTTGATTTGATGCTCTTTGAGCGCGGCTTCGACCTGATCGATTTGCTCCACTGGAATCAGGGGATCGGTGGTGCCGAAGAAAGCATAAAGAGTGCCGTTGATTTCTGGCGTACGAGTGAGCGTGGGCGCGCCGCCACCGGGAGTCATCGTGGCAATGCCAGCACCATAGAACGATGCTGTGGCTTTGACATCAGGCAGGGTGGCTGCTAAGTAGACAACGTGTCCGCCAAAGCAGAAACCGATCGCACCGATCGCGTCCCCTTCAACCGTTGGCAATGTTCTGAGGTAGGCGATCGCGGCTTGCACGTCGCTTAACAGCTCATCGGCTCTCGTTTGATCTTTATATTTGCGTCCTAGAGTGGTACTGTCGGCATCGTAATTGCCTTCAAAACTGGGGGCACTGCGCTGAAAGATGGCAGGCGCGATCGCCACATACCCTTCTTTAGCAAGGCGCTCTGTCACACTGCGAATATGACTATTCACGCCCCAGATTTCTTGAACAACCACAATGCCGGGATAGGTGCCGCCACCCGTTGGTTCTGCGAGGTAAGCATCAATTTGCAAGTCGTCATGAGAAATTCTGACAGCAGTCGTCTGAATTGCGTGGTTGGTCATGGTAAGAGTTAGCTCAGATAAGTATTGGCTCAGATTAGATAAACAGTCATCGAACTCTAAGCTTCACTGCAACGGGCTAGAATCTCGTTGCTTGCTGTCGTTCGTAGTGCGATCGCACTGCATCGGTTCACTGCCCTTCCAGAAATTGCCACAGATTCCTGAACATCACAACCACTTCCGAATGATGTTGGTGAGAGTAACAGAAGTATTGTTTTTTAAATAACATCTTCTTACATTGCACCTGCCTGGGTGAAGCTGTCTTAGCCTTCAAGCCTTTAGGCTTGTCTAAGGATGCAAGACAATGCTGCATCAAGGAGTGCTGCATCTAAGATAGAGCTAAAGATAAAGATGTGTGATCCCTACGACTGAGTCGCATCGTTAAACGCTTCCTTTAGAGCGCGTGGAGGCTCTTGCATGGTTCAGTTTCATATTCAGACGGAAAGCGACATTCCAGCATCGACACAGCTTTACAACCAAATTCTGTTTGCGATCGCGTCGCGTCAGTATCCACCAGGACATCGACTGCCCAGCACACGTCAATTGGCGATGCAGACAGGCTTACATCGCAATACGATTAGTAAGGTTTATCGTCAGCTTGAAGATGCAGGCGTGGTTGACGCGCAAGCAGGTTCTGGTATCTATGTGCGAGATCAAGCGCATGAAGATGTGGCAAAAGTGCGATCGCCCATTCTTGACCAGCATCCCGAAGCCTATAAGGTGGTGCAAAATAGCCTGGACGACTTGCTGAAGCGGGGCTGTTCGCTGAATCAGGCGCGGGAACTCTTTCTGGCAGAAATTGATTGGCGGCTGCGCTGTAGTGCTCAGGTGCTGGTGACGGCTCCCACGCACGATATTGGTGCAGGTGAAGTGATTGTACGTGAGTTGGAGCGAGCGCTCAATATTCCGGTGCAGTTGGTGCCGATCGAAGAGCTGGATCAAATTCTTGATCAAACCCGCTCTGGTACGGTTGTCACCAGTCGGTATTTCATTGCTCAGGCAGAGGCGATCGCCGCTCCCAAATCGGTGCGCGTGATCCCCGTTGATATTTATGACTTTGATGCCGAAATCAAGCTCATCAAGCGGCTTGCAAAAGGCACCTGTATTGGAGTTGTGAGCCTTAGTTCCGGTACAGTCGGCGTGGCGGAAGTGATTATTCACAGTTTGCGAGGCGAAGAACTGCTGGTGATGACGGCTCAAGTGGGCGATGGCTACAAGCTAGGTGCGATTGTTCGCAGTGCCCAAACGATCATTAGCGATCAGGCAAGCTGTAACGCCGTCAAGACCGCCATCTCTGCGGCGAGAGAAGACTTGATCCGTCCACCACAACTCGTTTGCTGTGAAAACTTCATCGTTTCAAAGTCGATCGAGCTGCTAAAACGAGAGCTTGGCTTGGAGTAAGCGTGTCAGTTGACGGCTGAAAGCTCACTGTTGGCAGCGACTGGCTTCTTGTTAAAGGTCAACGCATCATCAACCAGATCAATCAAGATGGTGTCGCCTTCGGTGAAGGTGTTTTCGAGAATTTTGGTGGCGATCGGGTTTTGCAGTTGGCGTTGAATCGCACGCTTCAGCGGACGAGCGCCGTAGGTTGGGTCGTAGCCTGCGGCAGCAATGAAGTTTTGAGCTGTGGTGGTGAGTTCCAGGGTAAGTTTCTGGTCTGCCAGCAGGGACTGAATGCGGTTGAGTTGGAGTCGCACGATCTGGCTGAGTTCGCTGCGCGTAAGCGTGTGGAAGAGAATGATGTCGTCTACACGGTTGAGAAATTCGGGACGAAAGTGCGATCGCAATGCATCCGTCACGCGCTCCTGCATTTCGTCGTAGCGATCGTCATCGCCTGACAGATCGAGAATATGGTCACTGCCGATGTTGCTCGTCATCACAATGACGGTATTGCAAAAGTCAGTGGTGCGTCCCTGTCCATCGGTAATCCGTCCGTCATCCAGCACTTGCAACAGAATGTTGAATACGTCGGGATGTGCCTTTTCGACTTCATCCAGCAGCACGACCGCATAGGGTTTGCGGCGGACGGATTCAGTCAACTGTCCGCCTTCTTCATAGCCAATGTATCCCGGTGGTGCGCCAATGACCCGCATGACCGAACTTTTATCCATGTATTCCGACATGTCAAGCCGGATCATGGCATCGTCTGCGTCAAAGAGAGATTGTGCCAAGGCACGGGCAAGTTCCGTTTTGCCGACTCCGGTGGGTCCCATGAAGAGGAAAGAGCCGATCGGTCGTCCAGGATCTTTCATCCCTGCACGGGCACGACGGATGGCAGCGGAGACGGCTTCGACCGCTTCAACTTGTCCAACAACGCGTTGATGAAGATGGCTTTCTAACTGGAGCAGCTTTTGCCGTTCGGTTTCTAGCAGGCGATTGACGGGAATGCCCGTCCAGGTAGCAACGATTTCGGCGATATCGGACTCGGTGACTTGTTCGCGCAGCAGGGCACCACCATCGGATTGAATGACTCGAAGCTGTGCTTCATACGCGCCGCGCTCATCTCGAATGCGTGGCAAGACAGCGTGGAACAGTTCACCTGCTTTCTTGAGTTTGGTGTTGCGCTCGTATTCTTCGCTTGCCTTAGCGAGGTCTGCCTCTCGCTTGAGCTGCTGAATTTGGAGTTCGATTTGCTCTTCTTCTTCTTTTTTGGCGTTGATGCCATCTAGCAAGCGCTTCTCGTTCTGCCAGTGAGAGTTAAGCTGTTCTTGCTTTCCGAGCAACTGCGCCATTTCTTGATCAATGCGATCGAGCCGATCCTGGGCAGAGCGACCCGCACCAAAGACATTGCCAGGGTTTTGCTTTTCGGTTTCTAACGACAGCTTTTCCATCTCAAGCTGCATGATACGCCGATCGTACATCTCCAGTTCGGCGGGCTTGGAGGTGATTTCCATTTTCAGATTGGCGGCGGCTTCATCGATTAGATCGATCGCCTTGTCGGGTAAGAAGCGATCGGCGATGTAGCGAGACGAAAGCGTGGCAGCAGCAACCAGAGCTGAATCGGTGATTTTGACCCCATGATGCACTTCGTAGCGTTCTTTCAGTCCCCTCAGGATGGAGATTGCGTCTTCTACACTGGGCTGATCGACAAACACCTGCTGAAAGCGACGTTCCAGAGCGGCATCTTTTTCAATGTATTTGCGGTATTCGTCGATCGTCGTTGCGCCAATGCAGCGGAGTTCGCCTCGCGCCAGCATGGGCTTCAGCAGATTACCTGCATCCATTGTGCCCTGAGCGGCTCCAGCACCAACGACCTGATGAATTTCGTCGATGAACAGTACGATTTGTCCATCAGAGTGGATGACCTCTTTGAGAATCGATCGCAGCCGATCCTCGAAATCGCCGCGAAACTTAGCACCAGCGATCAGCGAACCCATATCCAGCGAGATCAGCCGTCGATTTTTGAGCGATTCTGGGACATCGCCGTTGACGATCCGCTGCGCCAATGCCTCAATGATCGCCGTTTTGCCAACACCCGGTTCACCAATCAGCACGGGATTATTCTTTGTACGACGAGACAGTACCCGCACCACCCGCCGAATTTCTTCATCCCGACCAATGACTGGATCGGTTTTACCTGCCCGTGCTTTTTCGGTGAGATCTTGCCCATACTTTTCTAGCGCTGCATAGCGGTTTTCGGGGTTTTGATCCGTCACTTTTTGGCTACCGCGCACGTCACGAATGACGGTCTCTAGCTGTTTGACATCCAGATTAAAGCCTCGCAGCAGCCGCAAGCCTAGCCGCGAATCAGTCGCAAAGCCCAGCAACAAATGTTCGACCGAAATGAATTCATCCTGCCAGTCTTCTCGCGCTTCGTCGGCGCGATCGAGCATGATATCCAGGTTGCGTCCCAGGTAAAGCTGATCGTTGCTAGGCACTTTGGGCTGTCGTCGCACAAAGTCCTCAATTTGCTGCCCCAAGCGAGTTGTATCAACGCCTGCTTTCGTAAATACCTTCGCTGCCAGCCCGTCTTTTTGTTCCAACAGAGTGATAATCAGGTGCTCTACTTCCAGTTGCTGTTGCTTGTAGCGGCGAACAACATCCTGCGCCTGTACGATCGCTTCCCATGCTTTGTCGGTGAACTTATTCGGGTCAGTGGGCTGCATTTGTGATTCTTAAACTTACAAGTAAATATACGGTGTGCCAGCGTTTTCAGTATAGCGAGATTAGCTAATGGCTATCAGCGGTCACGTCTGAGCGATCAGCTATCAGCGATCAGCTATCAGCCATTGGCTATAGATCGTTCGGGTGGCGCTGAAAGACTGAATTCTCTCGATTCTTGTTCCAAGCTGACCGCTGACCGCTGACCGCTGACCGCTAATCGCTTCCTCAGAACGAGTAAACCAACCGCAATAACCATTCAAAAATAGTACCGCGATCGCGATTGTTGGGGTTTGTCACTACAGTCACTGCGGGAGTCACGCTGATATTGTCGTTGAGCAGAAAGCTGTAGAACACTTCGAGGTTGGTTTGTGTGGCATCGCCGAGATCTTTTTCGACGAAAGGTTGACCGATCGCTAGTCCTGCGGTTGATCCAGGAATGAACAGGCGACGGGCGATAACGCCGATCGCCCAGCTTTTGGGCGTTAAGTCTAAATTCTGGTTGAGTAGTGGGTTAAAGCCCTCGTAGCTGCCGATCGCAAACCGACCAAAAACGGCAAGCTGACGGTTGAGTGACCATTCAGCATTGATGCCGCCTGCGAAGATATCAACATTGTTAACGGTCGCTTTGGTGAATTGCAGTCGAGCAATGATGTCTTTGCTGAAGTCGTATTCGACTTCCAGACTGCCCTGGTTGCGATCGCCAAACAAGCCGCCTTCAGTGATACCACCGTTCGGGCGTTCCGCATCGGCTGCAACATACAGCGCTCGCACTGTCAGTGGTAAGGTTGCAGGCTTCCAGGTCAAGACGGCTCCTGCACCACCGGGGCGATCGATTTGATTCTGCACAATCAGCGGATTGTTAGTGAAGAAGCTGGAGGAGAAGTTTTCGGTAGAGTCATTGGCAAAGCGGTTGTAGTCAATAAAGTCTCGCGGTGACACGCGTGCTCCGACTGTTAACTCAAACCCTGCCGCAGGCTGAAAGGTATAGTACAGCTTGCTCAGCCGCACGGTGCTGTCTACACCGACATAGTCCAAACCCCCGCCATCCGCCAGCAAGCCGAGTGTGCCCAGCAGGTTTTGTCCGCGATTTTGGGCACGTCCGATCGCGTCGTTCCCATTATTGCCAGCCTCTAGCTGGGTACGCAGCAAGGTATTCGGCGCAAAGCTCGTTCTTAAGTCTAAGCGCGTGCGAAACAGAACGGTGCTGCGGGCATTGGAGCCATCCGTCAACCCGATCACGGTTTGCCCCTTCAGTTGAGTCGTGGTTGAAAATTGCTTCTGATCCAGGGTGGAAACCTGACTGTCGAGCTGATTCAAACGATCGCGTAAATCAGTCGCAATGCGCGTGTAGGATGCCTGAAGCTGTTGTGCTGTGGCAAAATCTTCTCGTAGCTGGGTAACATTCCCCTGATTCGACACATATTGCTGCGAGATGGCATCCAGCACACGCGCCACTGCTGCCGCGAATTCGTTGCGTGTCAATGCTTGATTGCCGCGAAAAGTACCATCTGGGTAGCCGATCGCCACACCATAACGTTCTGATAGTGCCTGTAGAGTCTGGTATGCCCAATCGGTCGGGCGCACATCACTCAGTTCGTTGACCGATCGCACCTGAGCCATAGAGCCATCAGGTGGCGCTTCACAAGTCGCTTCAAGCACATCAGGCTGAATCTGTTGTGGTATTGCAGCACAGCGAGATAGAGGACGATCGTCCGACACAGCGGTCGTTGGTGTCTCTGAACTATGGACAGATCCCTCTTTTGGGGCAGGGGTTGCCCAGCCAGGAACCACCAGACCAAGCATCTCCAGAGCGCTTAGCCCTCCCACTAACCAGACTGTTCCTTTCACGCTGCACTCCTCACACAGTTTTCGGTCTGCCTATACACAAAGACAGTCCTAGCTAAGCCCTATCAGGAGTTTACACGGTAATTGGAAGTGAGGAGTGAGGGGTGAGGAGTGAGGAGTGAGGGGTGAGGAGTTTTGAGTTAAACCAGTTGTTAGTTGTTGGTGCATGAGCTTTTCGTGCGTTCTTCTAAAAACTAAAACTAATCGGTAAAAACTCCTCTTGCCTCTTGCCTTCTGTCGAGCGGTCAGCTTTTAGCCTACCTTCGGGAACCAAGCTACATCCTTTAGCCTTTCCACCCCACTCCCCACTCACCCTTCTGACTCCTTCTGACTCCTTCTAACAACTAACAACCAAAAACCAAAAACTCCCTCTGCCTTCTGCCTCAAACCCTCGCCGCTTGTGGCTGCTGTTCTGCTGCTGCCGTCTGGTTGCGGAGTTGAATCAACTCAACCTTGTAGCCGTTGGGATCTTCAACAAAGGCAATCACAGTCGAACCGTGCTTCATGGCTCCTGGTTCGCGGGTAATCTTGCCGCCTCGATCGCGAATGTTGGCACAGGTGGCGTAAATATCATCAACGCCGATCGCAATGTGACCGTAGGCATCGCCGAGATTGTATGACTCAGTGCCCCAGTTGTAGGTAAGCTCCAAAACGGTATGGTCGGCTTCGTCGCCGTAGCCCACAAACGCCAGTGTAAATTCACCACCGGGATAATCTTTGCGACGCAGCAACGTCATACCGAGCACATCGCAGTAAAACTTGAGAGATTCGTCTAAGTTGCCAACGCGCAGCATGGTGTGGAGTAGTCGCATTGCTAAAGCCTTATGTGATTGACTGCCTTTATGGTAAACACTTAGCGACCCAGAAGGCACGATCGCCTCTCACCGCTTTAATATTAATGACTGATGTCAGGTAGCCATTTAAGCGAAATGCCTTAACGTTCAAGCAAATACAGCCAACACTGAAGCAAAAAAGCTGATTGCTCTAACGTTTTTCACTAATCAACCAGCAGAATCAACAAACGCTTGAACGAAATCGACTATTGCTTATGCATTACTGATGAATGCTTGAGTGAAACAAACAAACACTCAAGCAAAATCAATTAACGCTTAAGTGAAATCAACAAACGCTTAAGCAAAACAAATAAATGCTTAAGTAATACTTATGAGTGGTCGAGCTAAACAAACAAACGCTCCAGTCGAATCAGATGTCGCTTAAGCAAAATGAAAATCAGCTTTCTCGCTCAATCAACCGATCGCTCACTGGCACTGGAGCGACGATCATTCGATCAACCCTCTGGATAGTTTGCTCAGTATTCGGCATCTCTCTCTTGCCACTTTGAACTTTAGCTTGGAGAGTCGATCGCTCACTTCAGAACGTGTGTTGGGTTTCGTGATGCTTCACTGAATTTGGAAGAGGGGCGATCGCCTTGTTTTCCACCGCGTAAAGCTTGTGCGCTCGACCTTAACAAACGAAGGCAACAGAAGCGATCGCAGAGAGATTAGCTTAGAATGAATAGCATTTATTCAACTGGCAAATCGCGCAGGAATTAGAGTTGGCTGTGAGGAGCGATCGTAGCTATGCGTTTAGCCGACGTTCGATCGCGGTAAACAACGCCTCAAAATCATCCTGACTATGAAGATCGGGCGTGAGCGTATTCATATTTTTGAAGATGTCTGTCAGTGCGGCAATGGTGTTGCGGATTTCGGTGTATTGATCAATTTCGTCGCGGAAGCCTTGCAAATGAGCAGCGCTTACTCCTCTCATTGCCTCGTCGAGCGCTTTAGTTTCATCTTCCCAATGTTTAATATATTTGATTCGCTGTATTGGCTTGTAGATGTCAGCATCTGATAAGACGATAGGGAAAATGCGATCATGAAATTTACCGTTTTTTGAGACTTGTACTAACTCAAACATACAGTTAGGAGATCTCAAGTATTTATCGCTGATGACTGCGATGACACACTTTCCACGCCCTATGCGTTCCATAAATGACTGGATCGATTCTTTGTAAACTACTTCTCGTTTGTCACGAATGATGGTGATACCTTTTTCTTGCAAAGACGCATCAAGTCGGTTGACGAATGCTTCCCGCTCATCACCCCAGGCATATGAAATAAAAACTTCCTTGCTAGGCTTTGATGCAAGAAGAATCTCGCTAAGAGCATTCAAAACATTTGAAGTTTCAGAAAGACTTGAATCTCCTTGAAATATTTCCAGCATTGCATCTAATAATATTTTTCTTTCTTCAATCCTAGCCGTCTCAATTTCTTCTTGGCATTTCGCTTCTTTTGCTTTAATAAGCATGTTGTAGCTTTCTTTCATAGCTCGAAGTAGATCATCTTTTTCCATGTCAATTAGAAAGAGAATTTAAGTGCCAACAAATTACTCAGCATCCTCATTTTTTGTTTCAGTGTCCAATCTTGTTGCCCGTTTAGACTCCAGAAGCTTGGCTTTTAACAATTTTTGATACATCTCCAATTCAGTTGTTTGAGCGCTTACTTTTTCTTGCAGTTGCCTTTCTATAATTGCTAAAGCTTGAATTGCATTTTCTTCAACAATTTGATTTGCTCGTACGCGCTCAGGCTCAATGCCATCAAGCAGTTGCTTGACGCTCACTCGTTCTTTCAACCCGGTAGGGATGAAGCTAGTTTCTTCTACTTCTTCTAGGGCGAGTAAATGCTGATAGTCAATCGGTTCAATCTCTGGATGATGGGGTAGAGGAATTTTTTCTTTAACGTCCAAGCTGGGGATGGTTTGATGAATGGCAGCAAACTGGGCACGAATGACGGTGAGAAAGCGACGACGACCGTGTTCGGTGCCCGTGACGCGGATGAAGATTTTCTTATCTTCCCGGTCTGCTTTAATCAGCGCGATGTTGTTTTCGTATGCCAGCACGACTCCATTGCGCCAGTAGGTGTGCTGATGGATCTTGTCGTTCATGCGGACGATGAAGCGAGAGATGATGCTGGTGGGCAACACTTTGTAGTGATACTGAAAGGGCAGTGCGTCGTGCCAGTCTCCAGTGTAGGGTTCTTCTTTGGTCAACAGATCGGGCAGCAGAAACTTCTGATCGTGGAAACCTTCGAGGTCAAAGCAGAGTTCAAACTTTTGCATCATGTCGATGATGAAGAGATGCTTGCTGCGGGGATAGCGGCTGCGATCGAGGATGCGAGTGAGGTGGCTGCGTTCTAGAATGCCCCGATGCTCGGTGATCAGTTGTCTGTCGTTGAGGATGCGATACACGCCGTTTGTCACCCACTGCGGATTGAGGACGTGGGTATCTTCTAACCGTGGGTCGTCGCAGAAGTTGAGCACAATGCCGAGGTCGTGCAGGAAGCCGACCAGTGTGGTCTGGCTCAATTCGTCGGTGATGCCTTGCGCGTTGCAGAGCTGCTGATACTCAGTGTAGGGAATGTAATCGTGCTCGATCGCTTCAAGCTGTTGCTTGAGCATAAACCAGGAGAGGGGCAGCGGGTCGTAGATGTGTTCCAGTGTATCCACTTCTTGTGTAATGAGCGATCGCAGCGCATCGATGCCCTCACCCGTCTCGCAGGAGGTTTCCACAATGGCTTTGATCTGCGGGTACTTGGTCTGCAAGCCACGGCGATCAATATCCAACGGCTGTTGATCGACCTGATTGCCCACAATGATGATGGGTGAATCGCCGCCAAAGCTCTGGATGATCTTGAGCCAGTATTCCAGTCGGTTTTCGTCTTCATCCTGACGGGCATTGAGCACCAGCAGGTAGAGACTGCGCTTGGTGAGAAAGAACTGATGGGTGGCGTGCATGATCTCCTGCCCACCAAAATCCCACACGTTGAGGCGAATGGTTTGCTCTTTGACTGGAAACTGCCAGGAGTGAATCTGAATGCCCTCAGTTTTGCGTTCGTGTGGGTTAAAGACTCCCTCGATCAAGCGCTTCACCAGAGACGTTTTACCAACGTTACCCTGTCCAACCACTATCATTTTGGCTTCATTGAGAGGACGTGTTTGTTCTTGCTGAAGCTGCAAATAATAGTTGAGAATGGCAGCAGGATCACCCCAAGTGTGTAACTCCAAAACCTCTGGTGGGATTGGAAGGGCAGTCTCTCGTATATCTAGCGTTCGGAGTTGAGTGAGTTGTGCCAACTCTGGTGGTAGTGCCGTCAATTGATTATGGCGGAGATCAAGTACTCTGAGGTTAACAAGTTGACCTACCTCGCTTGGTAGTGTTGTCAGTTGATTACGGCGAAGATCAAGCGCTTCGAGGTTAGTAAGTTCGCCCACTTCGCTTGGCAGTGTTGTCAATTGATTGTCGCTGAGGTCAAGTTCGCTAAGGTTAGTGAGTTGATCAATCTCAGGTGGCAGCGTCGTGAGTTGATTGCTGTAAAGATAAAGCCTTTTGAGATTAGTGAGTTGAAAAATTTCGCGTGGCAGCTTCGTTATCCGATTAAGGCGGAGGCTTAGCTTGCTGAGGTTGATGAGTTGACCAATTTCGGGCGGTAGCGCAGTCAAATTGCTGCCAGAAAGATCAAGCTCTGTTGCTTCCTCGAGGACAGCTTGTTTGATGATTTGCAGCAGTTCTTCGTTAGTCATGGGCAAACCTCACAGGTTGAGCGATCGCGCACTGGCGTGAGGGGCGATCGGGGGTGGCGAGAAACCGGGTTTCTGACCATTATTTGGATGTTAACCGTATATCTCGTGAAGAAACCCGGTTTCTGTGAGACTCGCGCGATCGGGTACGCTGGCTCATCCTGGGAGAGAGGACGTGTGAAGGGCGATCGCAGTCAATAAACTTCATCGTGCGTACCGATATCGAGCAGAACAATGACTTCGCTATTGGCTTCTGCATCTTGCTCAATGGAGAAGACAATCCGACAGTCATAGCCACACGTGCAGGATTGCAGACCGTCCAGCTTACCGCTCAACTTATGGGTGCCTAACGTCGGAGCAAAGATATCTGCTTCCATTTGTTGCAGCGTTGCTTCAATGCGTTGCTGGAGGTCAGCGTTGCGTTTCACAAACTTGCGAAAGGCTCGCTGGAACTTTGGGGTTAAAACCAACGCCCTCATGCGTCTGGCTCTTGCAAAGACTGACGCAACACCCCAATGACAGCCTCGGCTGACTGGCTTTGAAATTTACCCTCATGGAAAGCAGCCAGAGTTTCTTGGGCATCCGCAGCGATTTCGGCACGGCGACTTTCGTAGTGGCGGTTTTGCAGGATGCTAATCAGCATTTCCTGCTGCTCGTACGGCAACTGTAAAGCGGTTTCTAGAACCTGATCGAGGGTGTTCATAGCGTGGGCTATTACCTCTAAGGTTAAATGGTTTGTAAAACTGAGTAAATTCTATCGCTCATCGCCTCTACACGTATCGTGAAGAAACTCGATTGTCTTCCACACTGTGCCTCAAAACTCAATACCAGGTTGCGCCTTTACGCCCTGTTCGCGGAAGGGATGCTTGACCAGCGTCATTTCGGTCACAAGGTCAGCGCGATCGCACAACACCTTCGGTGCACCTCTACCCGTCAAAATGACATGGGAATCGGTTGGTTTTTGCTCCAGTCCTGCTAACACTTGCTCAACGGTCAAGTAGCCCAATTTGAGTGCAATGTTGACTTCATCGAGCAAAACGAGTTTGAAATCGGGATTCTGGATGAAGGTGAGAGCTGTTTCCCATGCTTCTTGAGCTTTTTGGGTATCGCGATCGCGATCCTGCGTTTCCCAGGTAAAGCCTTCGCCCATCGCATGAAATTCCAGTTGTTCTGACCAGTGACTAAACGCAGCTTTCTCTGCTGGTTCCCAGGCTCCTTTGATGAACTGAATGATCGCCACTTTATAACCGTGACCGAGCGATCGCAGCACCATACCCAGGGCAGCCGTCGTTTTGCCCTTGCCGTTGCCTGTATTGATGATGATTAAGCCTTTTTCCTCAACCATTCCAGCAAGGCGTTGATCCTGCACCTCTTTACGCCGCTCCATTTTCTGACGATGTTGGTCGGCAGTCAGAGAGGCGCGATCGGATGGTTGATTGGTTGAAGTCACGTTCACGGTCATTGCAGATAATCAGATGTGATGGAGCTAACAGGCATCTAGCGTGAGACGGCGAAACTGATGTTGTATAAGCTACAGTCTGCGACAAATGACCCAAAAAATCATCCGTTTGGTGAAGAACCCCTGAACGATTAGTGTTAGATTAATGGTGCTTGTGTCGAAGGTTGTATAAAAGCATTGAAACTTCCTTCCTTAACCGGGTATCCTTGGAGACCGCTCTGGTACCTGGAGATGAAACTGAAGCGGAAGCGGCAATGTGATCCCGCGCTATCCTGGGTTGACCGCTGTGAAGCACCCAGTATGAGCTGACCGACCTGTAACTTAAGGTTCACAACCTGTAGAACCTGGCTAGAAGCGCTTTGTAACAAAATGCCTTTAGCGCCTACAGCTTGAGAACTGGGTCGGTCAAGTTCTCTATAGGAGAATTTCTTGAACCAAATACCGCATGGGTTCGATCGCTACGCTGTCTCACTTTGATGCGAGTCGGTCGTGCGGAGTTCTATGGTTTGGAACTTTTTGCGATCGCCCGTTAGAGCCGCTGTCGTTGTTTGAAGCAATGCCTTCATGCACACATTTGTCAGCGTGTTGAGCGTTGCCCATTGGAGCGGGAAACCTGAGTTTAGCTAGCTGAATTACTGCCCATTCTTGTCGAGCCTTTCTTTAACGGTTCCACCGAACTGCGATCGCTCGCCCCTGCTTATGTTGGGGTGTTGGTCACGTTGAGGTGATGTCTGTAAACCCTCTCTATTCTTTTATGCTGTCCACTTTTGTTGGAGTCAAACAATGTCGAAATTGCTCAGTCACAAAATCGCACCCTCCCCCATGCCTGCCGCGATCAGCGTCGTTGACCTGATTGATGGCTACTTCACGGCATACAATTCCGCCCGTCTGCGCGAAATCTGTCACCTGTTAACCCGTGAAGTGATGCAACCCGGTGTCACCGTGGGCTTGAGCCTCTCCGGTGCCATGACACCCGCAGGTTTTGGGGTTTCAGTATTAGCACCCCTGATGCGCCACGGGTTTGTGGATTGGATCATCAGCACGGGCGCGAACTTGTACCACGATATGCACTATGGTCTAGGGCTGGAACTGTACTCCAGTAGCCCCTTTCTGGACGATGTGAAGCTGCGTCAAGAGGGTCGTATTCGCATTTACGATATCGTGTTTGACTATGATGTGTTGCTGGAAACCGATGCGTTTTTGCGCGAACTGTTAAAGGCTGAACCGTTTCAAAAGCGCATGAGCACGGCAGAATTTCATTACCTGTTGGGCAAATACGTGAGCGAAGTCGAGAAGCAAGTGGGCGTGAAAAATTCCTGTCTGCTGGCGACTGCCTATGAGTGTGGCGTGCCCATCTATACGTCGTCTCCTGGCGATAGCTCGATCGGCATGAACATTGCCGCGATCGCCCTCGAAGGCTCTCAACTGGTGCTCGATCCATCGCTAGATGTGAATGAGACGGCGGCGATCGCCTATGCAGCGCGTGATAGTGGCATTCCTGATGTGGAAGGTCGAAGTGCAGCTCTGATCATCGGTGGCGGCAGTCCCAAAAACTTCTTGCTGCAAACTCAGCCCCAACTGCATGAAGTGTTGGGTCTGGAGGAGCGGGGACACGACTACTTTATTCAGGTGACAGATGCTCGTCCTGATACAGGTGGTTTGTCAGGTGCTACACCGAGCGAAGCCGTCAGTTGGGGCAAGGTTGATCCAGAGGAGTTACCGAATACGATCGTCTGCTATACCGACAGCACGATCGCGCTACCCATCATGACTGCCTATGTGATCGACCAGTGTGAGGCTCGCCCGTTGAAGCGGTTGTACGATCGACGGGAAGCGCTGTTAGCTAAACTTCAAGCTGACTACCTCGCTGCCAAGGCGAATGCAACCCATTCAGTATCGTCTCCCATCCCAGTGGTTGAGCCTGCGGTACGGGAATTGGTGGCGACCTATCCTTGCGGAACGCCCATCCGCAGCGGACGGAAGTAGGGAGTAGGGAGTGGGGAGTAGGGAGTAGGGAGTAGGCAAGGCTAAAGGCTAAAGGCTAAAAAGCTGACCACTGAGTTCAATCAACTCAAAACTCTCCCCCTGCTTCCCCTTGCTCTCCCTGCCTCCCTTGCTCCTGACTCCTCATTCCAAGTCTCGCTTGAAGCCGCAAAAATTCTGGATTGCCTGCCAAATCTCAGAGCTAACATCTGTAAGGGCATGATCGCTGTCCAGTTCGATCAACTGCACCCAGGGACGGTTTCTTGCAAAGTCAACGCTTGCCTGTAGAGGAATCACATCATCGTGCTTGCCATGCAGAATCAGGGTTGGGAGCGATCGCCCAATTGCTTCCTCCCGATACTGTGCGGCATCGGTCACAAAGCCATAGCTGAGCGGGAGTTTTTTCGCCTCGCCATAGTGATAAACCGGAAGATAGCCGTCTGTTTGCCACTGCCTTACTTGCACATCACCTAAGCGTTGTAGCCAGTGATTGAGAAAGCCGAAGGCAGGAGCCAGCAAAACGAGGCGATCGACTTGTGGGTGGCGTTCCCCTAACCAGGCAGCAGTGAGTCCCCCAAAGCTGGAACCGAGCAGCGTCAAAGGTTCTGGTGCGGGTGGCAAGAGTGCTTCCACCTGTTGAATCTGGCGGCTAAGAGTGAGGTGGGTAAAGTCGCCCTGATTGAGATCGGGAATAATCAAAGGAATGTTGAGGTTGGCAAAGCGATCGCTCAAATCTCTTGCTTTGGTCGATCGTGGACTGGACGCAAACCCGTGTAGGTAGATGTAGCGCATAAGCCTTACACGACGCTGACTGCTTTGCCAGGAGTATAGCCCGGAAAGACTTGAGCCAGTTTCGTTCGGTCTAAACCCATGTGTCGATCGAGGACATTCCCAATTACATCACGGAAGTCAGTGGTAACGGGTACATCGCGTCCCTGGTACAAGCGATCGCTCCCTAATCCGTCCCATTTGCCGTAGATCTTGCCGCCACGCACGCTGCCGCCTATAACCCACATCACGTTGCCATGCCCGTGATCGGTGCCACCGTTGCCGTTTTCGTAGACCGTGCGCCCAAATTCTGACATCACAACGATCGTGGTATTGGCATACGCAGAGCCAAGTCCTGCTTGCAACGCTGCTAACCCTTTGCCAAGCTGATTGAGGTTACGGGCAAGCTGTCCCTGACTGGAGCCTTGATTCACGTGAGTGTCCCAGCCGCCCAGCGCCATAAATGCCAGTTCGACTTTGGGATCACGGAGCATCACGTTGGCTAACCGTCGAGCATCGCTGGCGAATCCATTCGGTAAGGGTGCGCCGTTGTTTGCCATCTTGGTTTCAGCATCCAGATCTTGTAGCAGTGCTTTGCGGGCGGCTCGTCCGTCGCGGTAGGTTTGGCTCAGCGTGTCATTGCGATCGTAGAGTTTGTCAAAGGCAGCGGCAACCTGGGGACGATCGAGCGGGATGGCGTTTGCAGCACCCCGTCCAAGCGCAATGCTGGCAACTGCCATACGTCCAGAGAGAATGCGTGGTGTCGTTGCGCCCACATTCACCGCTTGAATCGGGTTGCGCCCAGACATGACTGCCAGCAAGCGATTCATCCAGCCATCGGATGTTTTTTTCATGCCAGGAGTCCCGCTCTCCATGTTGTCTTGCGCGTCAAAGTGCGATCGTGAGGGGTCAGGCGAACCAGAGGCAGGGACGAAAGCAAGGCTACCCTGCTTCCAGAGAGGCATAAGATCGCTCAGGGCAGGATGCAAGCCAAACTGACCGTCTAGATCCAACGCGCCTCCTTCTTTGCCAGGTTGCGGAATGGCGATTTTGGGTCGAGCGTTGTAGTAAACCGCTTCTTGATAAGGCACCACAACGCTCAGTCCATCGACTGCACCGCGCAAGAAGATGACAATCAGGCGTTTAGAGTTTGCCATTGGGCTTGTTTGGGCATTGGTTCTGGTTGCCCAACCGTGAGTGCCGATCGCCACCAGCGTTGAGGCAGAGAGCATACCAGCATGACGAAGCCATTCGCGTCTGTTCATCGGAGGGGCACCATAAGACAATCAGGAGTAAGCGATGTCAGTTGCAGTTCTGTAAATTTCTTCTTGAATAAATTTGATTGCAAGGCAGTTCACACCGAGGACAATCCGCGCATACCAGCGCAGTTGTTCAATCTGGCTCAATAGCTGATCGACGAGTTCCGGTTCCAAACAGTGAATGACTAAGGTTTGGTGTGCATCCAGGCAAAGCGGACATGCAATTAAACTGCTGAAGAAGAAGGAGCGGAAGCGTTGCAGTCGATACTGCTCCAGCATGATTAAATCATTGGTGGTGAGTTCTAAGGGCATAGCTTCCTCAAAGGACTATCGGTGCATGAATTCGGGACTTCCCAGCATGAGTGCCGCTCGGAGTTGGGCTGGGCTGGCGGCGATCGCCTGTTGCGTCTTGATAGAGAACGGTTGACCAAGCGTTTTTGCTAATTGAGTCGCGTCGATAGGCTGCATGGGAGTTGCAGCTAGTGTCGATCGCGTTGGCATTGAGTCAAGTACCGAAGGCATCGTTAAGCCTGAGCGATCGGGTGTGGCACTTGCCAATGTCGATGGCAGTACTGTCGGTGTGGGCGCGATCGCTCTTTGCAGTGGCATCCGTCCGCTGGCAAGCGCGGTCGCAAAGCTAAGACGGCGAGTCATCGCGTCTGGGTTTAACCAGGCATCTTGTGTGTTTTTGTAGCCATCAGGAGTGGGGCAACCGTAGATAGGCATCCCCAATTGCGCCAGGGTATTGTTTAACGGTTGGACATTCGTTACGGCAAGTCCGGTCGCTCGCACTGCCGAAATCACATACTGGTAGGGTGTTTTGAACTTAGCGCTGTAGTATTGAGTCTGCCAAAATTCAGTGCTTTGGAAAAGTGTCTTTAGTACTGAGCGGATATTGCCATTGGTGGCAAGATAGTGTTTGGTCAGGCGATCGACCAGAGACTTTGGTGGGTTGTCAGCGACAAAGTACTGTGCCAGTTCGTAGCTGATGTGTCGGGCAGTGACTGGACTTTACCAAAAATCCACCATCACTTCTTCGAGCTGACGTGGACTTTCGGTTGCCCGCAGTAGGCGTGCTTGAATTGCCTGCTGCATCACGGCTCTAGTTCTTTGGCGTAGTGCCTTTCGTTCCTCTGGCGTTAGTTTTTGCGCGTTACCAGGCTGATACTGTGACAGCAAAACTGGTGGCATCAAATTGAGGGTATCTAATTGAGCAAGCTGATTGGTTAAAGACGACGGTTCGGGGATGGAAGAGGGCAATAGCTGCTGCTGAATGTAGCGATCGACTCCCATCTGCTCCACCCTTTGCACGTCACCTGGACGGGAACCAAAGCTCAAGCGATTGAGCACGTGCAAAATTTTGGGATCAGCGGGTGTAGCAGCAGTTGCGAGGCTACCAAGCGAACCCCAAGGCACTACTCCAAGCCAAAGCAACGCGGTTATTCTCCAGACAGTTGGTTTGAGGCGCATGGTAAAAGTAGCGATAGAACAATAGACCTGCATTCTGGTCAGACGATCGTCCTGCTTAACCGCAACCCAGAGCCTTAGATTTGACCTGGCTGCTTGCGTTCTCCTCGTTCTCGCCACTCGCGTGGTCGATCGCCACCATTTTGTCGTTGCTTCTGCATCTGGCTTGCAAACGTCCGTCGCTGGTCAGCGTTCAGTACGTTCCGCGTTGCCAACATACTTTCAAACTGAGCATCAGCCACTTGCTGCTTGAGCGTTTTAACCTGATTGTATTTTTCCCGAATCTGTGCCTCCGATGCGTCTCCACCCATCAGTGCCTGCAATTCCTGCCTGGACTTACGAACAGCGTGCCGACCCTGACTAATTTTGTCCTTATACTGACTGCGAATGACGCGCATTTTTTGTAGCTGGTCAGCACTGAGGTTTAGCTCCTTGAGCCAGCCCATTTCTTTAGGGCTGTCGGGCATTGCTGATCCGGTTGGGCTAGGAGAAGTCGCTGGCGTTTGAGCCAGTGGCTGGAACCGTAGTGAAGCAGGGTTGGCGATCGCCACAGCGCCCCCAAGAGCAACAAGAACAGCCGCAAGGATAGAAAGACGACGGGGAGACATGAGAACACTTCCTTGGAAGAGAGAGAGAATGAGAAGCGAAGAGGGCAGGAGCGCATTCGAGGTTGAACGAACTAACGGCTGCTAGGCGCTTAACAACGAACAACGTCAATTAGTCGTGCCATCGTTAAACAGCGGTACATCTTCATCGGTAGCGCCGCTACTGAGGGTGCCTTGCCAGTTGCTTTCGATGAATGCCTGTAAGTTAGCAAGTTCGGCAGCGCTGGGTTTCGCTGGCATCAATGAACGGTAGCCAACCACACTTGCCAGTAACCCTGCTGCTAATGTTGGCGGCACCAACCAGGCGATCGATCGTTTGGTTCGCGGGTGCGATCGCCGAAACCGTGCCAGTTCATCCTGCGGCGGCAATGCCTCGATCGCCGCCAAAAGCTGCGTCTCTAAAGCAGAATCAGCCGGAGGTATCTGAGGACGATGTTGCTTCAAGAAATCGACCAACTCGTGGTCGTCGTTTGGAAATTGACTCATAATTGGACTCCTTCCTTCTGGAGAAATTGACGCATCGCAGCGCGGGCGTGGAACAGGCGAGACTTAACCGTACCAACTGGAATATCAAGCAGCTCAGCGACTTCTCTTTGGGGCACTTCCTCAAGGTCATGCAGCACCAAAATGGTACGGTGGTCGAAGCTCAGCGTTGCCAGTCCTCGTTTGACTAAATCCTGATAGTGCAGGTGCATCACGCCAGGATCATCATGCTGAGTCACGGTTTGGCTGCTGATCACCTGAAGACGCGATCGCCCTTGAGCGACTGCCCGTCGCTGATCAGATGCCACATTCCAGGTAATGCGATAAAGCCAGGTGGAGAACTGAGCCGTTTGGCGAAACTTTGGTAAACCCTTCCAGGCACGTAGAAACACCTCTTGCACTAGGTCATCCAGCATGGATGCATCGCACAGTTGATAGAGAATCGATCGGACTCGCTGCTGATGCCGACGATAAAGCTGGCGAAAGCACTGAGTGTCTCCTTGAAGACACCGCTGCACCAGGTGGTGATCGGATTCACCCTGTGGGCGATCGCTAGACACTGTTGGCACAACTGACACCCGGAAAACTCACTGCCTCCATTTTGCCGTTCTATGGGTATAAGACAGTGTGCTGCACCAAAAGGTTCAACGGAGTGGGTAAATTGGTACAGGAGAGAAGTATGGGTGTTTGGATCTGGAAACAAGCAATCAGCAGTCAGCAGTCAGCGGTCAGCAGTGAAAATTACCAGTTACCGAAGCGAAGCAGGAGTCAATCAGTAGTCAGTGACTTTGAAAGAAGGTTACAACGATTGCTTTCAGACTGCGATGTGTACTTCATTTAGCTGCAAACTGTTGTAAGCGAACGCGATCGACCGCTAAAAGGAGTCCCGCGATCGCAAAGTAAAATTTTGCTCCACCCCCTCACCCCCCACCTCCTCACTCCTCCACCCCCTCCCCCTCATGTCCCATCCCCTCGCTGCCAAAGTTGTCCTCATCACAGGTGCCTCTGCTGGAATCGGTGCAGCACTGGCACGCGTGTTATCAGAGCGTTTTCATGGCGTTCGATTAGTTTTGGCGGCACGTAATGAAGCAAAGCTAGAGGCTGTTGCCGCTCACTGCCGGGATGTTGGTGCCGAGGTGCTCACCGTTGCGACCGATCTGGCACAACCGGATCAGGCGATCGCCCTTGCTGCCAAAACGCTGCACCACTTCGGACAGATCGATGTTCTGGTGAACAACGCAGGTTACGGGCAAATGGGACCGTTGGAGTTGGTGCCCATCGATGCCTGTCACCGTCAGTTTGCGGTGAACCTGTTAGGACCGCTGGCACTCACGCAGGCAGTGATTCCCCATATGCGCGATCGCGGTGGTGGACGGATCATCAACGTGAGTTCGATTGGCGGTCGATTAGCGTTTCCGATCGGCGGACTCTACAGTGCTTCTAAATTTGCGCTCGAAGCCGTTAGTGATGCTCTGCGGATGGAATTAGAACCGTTCAATATCCAGGTCAGCGTTGTTGAACCCGGTCCCGTTAGCACTGATTTCATCGGCGTTGCAGGTACACACGCCAAGCAGGCGATCGCTGATCCAGAAACCACCCCTTACAGTGCCGCATTCAAAAAATTGGCGCAGCTAGAGCAACAAACTAGCAGCAACGCCTGGACTTCGGAACAGGTTGCCCATGTCATCATCAAAGCGATCGCGGCCGATCGTCCTCGTCCTCGCTACGTCGCGGCAACAGGCGGTGATTTTCTGCTGTTTATGATGCGACGGGTGCTGCCAACCTGGATGGTCGATCGCTTCTGGCAGCGGTTTTATGGCATTGACCTGGTGGCGAAGGAGTGGAGGGGAAAGGATAAAGGATGAAGGCTAAAGGATAAAACAGGGTAAAAAAAGGGAGTGAGAAACCCGGTTTCTGACCTTATCTGAATGCTTGACGACATCTGCTCATCAAAAACCGGGTTTCTGTGTAGGCTCTGTTCACGGCGTGGGAGTGAGATTTTGCTGTGTGAACATTTGCCATTGAGCGGCAAGAGCAGGCTCGGTTTTGAGATTGCGTTGCAACAGCACCACACCATCTTGAAACGCCTGAATGCCGTATTCTTGCGTCTGTAGGAGTGGATTGATGAGTTGCAGGCTGCGTTGCAGCAAATTGCGTTCGAGCTTAAAGGCTGGCTGATACTGCTGAAATTGCCACAGGTCAGCCACGATATAAGCCACCTTTTCAGGCTGCTGCGCCTCGTTACGAAACTGAATGGATTCTGGAAACCGGACGATCGCCTGCCGACTCGATAAAGACGGAATCAAATACGTCGTTGCAGCCACACTCGCTTGAGGTGGAATTTGGGCGATGACAGTACGTGCCTGTGGGGCGTGTTGTAGCTGCTGTAGGGGCGATACGTAGACCCACGGGCGAATGGAATCGGGAATCAGAAACGACAGCGATCGGTTGGGATTGGAAGCAACAGTGAATAGAAGCGAGAGCGCCAGACAAAACGCCCAAATGCGACGCATTCTAGGTTGAAAGGCGTTGGGATGCTGAGACCACCAGAGAATTGCCCCGTAAAATAAGCCTGGTACTGCCAGCGTGGCATAGCGAATGTTGATCGATAGCGGTGTCTCCCCCCGCATGAGCAGTAATTCTAAGAAGGGAAACGCTGCCAAAACCCAGGCATCCGCAGCAATGGCAGGCACAAACGCCAGCGGCAGCCAGTGTTGAACCAAATAACCCAATTTCTTGGGAAAGCGCGAAAAAATCTCTGCCAGAATTTGACCGGGCTGCGACAAAATTGCCCCGATCGCCTCGACAGGTGACGCTGCCTTCCCGCCTGTATACTGCCCAAACCGCTCGACAATCAGGCGCTGCGACACATCAGATGAAAACATGGGCATCACCACATTCGTCAGCAGCAGAATGTACGCGACCGCGATCGCAAACAGCGCGACTCCTACACGCCACTGACGACGACGGATCACCAGATACGCGCCCACGCTCAGCAGCGTGACACCTGCATCTTCTCGCACACTCAAAACGAGGATCGCCGTCACCCAAAACAGCACCCACCATCGCTTTTCCAGTGCCAAAAAGAGGCTAAAAAGCAACAACGGTAGCGGATTGTAGTCGTGAAAATTGCCCAACGTGGGACCTACTACCGCATTCGCACCGTAAAAGCTAATAGCGATCGCCACCGAGAGCGCTGGTGCTAATGACTGTCGCGCCAACGCATACAGGACTAATCCAGCCGCAGCCACCAACAACACCTGTAAAACGCTCAGGGTTGCAGGAAACGGAAACAGCGCGTAAACGGGCAGCCAGAGCAAAAAAATCGGATTAAAGTGCTGCCCTAAATGGCGGTAAGTGATCAGCGGCATCGCGCCCTGATGGATCACATCAGCCGATAGCGCCGATGATAACGAGCTTTCAAACAGCCTGCCATGCAAACTGTTCCAGAAAACTTGGTTAAAAATCCCCTGATCATAAGAGCTATAGAGACTGTAGTGACGATACAGCAGCAACAGTAAGCAACCAGCAGCAAACAGCATTGCCACCACCATTACTGGCTGCCTGGCAAACTGCCGCAGACCAAACGCGTTCGATCGCTTCATCACTATTGGTAAACGCATTCCAGAACTCATCCCTCGCACTTAAACGTGATCGCTATCGTTTTCAAACGCTTTTGCAACAGGCTGAACTCTACTACAGGATGTGTCGCATCAACCGTTTAAATGGGTCTAGCTTCTAAACATTACAGGGTCTAGGTTGACCGTCCCTACAGACAAACGGCTTCTGCATCAAGCTATCAAGTTTCTCGACCAATGCAATCCGCTTGCAAAACAACAAAATCCGCAGTCTCGAAGACCCTACAGCGCTCCATCGCTTGCGCTAACACCGGAGTCTTTGCCGTCGCTAAATGCGATCGCGCTTCGGCATTTGCTGGCTCAAAGAGTTTCAGCCAGCGATTCTCCAAATAAGCGGGCGTAAACGCTGTTCGCTCTACCAACCAGAAGTCAACGCCATACGTCTGCACAAACGCTTGCACCGCTGCGGCATCCAGACTGTAGTGGGCACGAATCAAGTCGATCGCGCGCTGGCGTATTTGATTGTAGTAAGCCGGATGATAGGGAATGGCGTACTTGGGAGAAACCAACACCGATCGCTGTGCAAAGACAGAGAGTCGATCCGCCTCGATCGACAGTGTGGCAATCAGACTATCCTTTGGCTGCTGCTGCAAAAACTCATACAGTGCGGGCACCTTTCCTACCACCAGTCCCGCTTTGGTAAAATGTTTTGCCCAAAAAATCTGTGGATAAAAAACCAGGAGAATCGCCACTAAAACGGCTGCACCCCACGCAACATACCGCACGTTTTTGCGTTGCCAACGCGTCCGATATGCCCGTGCCGCCGCATCAATCAGGATGCATAACGCTAATCCTCCCGCGATCGCCACCACTATCCGCAGCGTATGCACAGTATAGCGACTGGGCAGAAACAAGCGAAACAGCAACGCATGAGCCGCCAAAAACAGACCGATCGCAGCAACCAGCATCTGCGGTAGTAACACAACCTCCGGGCGGCACTGCTTGATTAAGGGAAACCGACGAGGAAACAACCACAAGAACGGCAACAGCAACCCCACACTCACAATCACCGGGTTTAACGATATGCCGAGTCCGCTGTGAATGCCATCAAACCAAAAGCCCAGCGGATCGCGATCGTCGAAAAAAGAAATCCGTCCATTCGGCGCGAGAAATTCGGGCATGGCTCTTGCCTGTGCGAGGCTCACCAGCGGACCAAATGCAGCCTGACTCAGCAAGCCATAAGGGATCAGCACAACCCCAGCGACTACCACTCCAGCCGCCAGCAACCGATAATCGCGCCGCTGTTGCGACAGCCGCAGATGCCCTTTCGACCATCCCACCAGCCGCACCGCTAACACTCCCACCGCCACAAACATCATCGTCGGGTAAAACAACCCAATCAGCCCGATCGCCACGATCGCCAACACATCATCAAGCCACGGGTTTGTAACCTTGGTAATGGCTTGCTGTCCCTTCTCCCCAGCCCTTCTCCCCAGGGAGAAGGGAGCCAGACTCAAAGTCCCTCTCCTTGGGGAGAGGGATTTAGGGTGAGGGCTGAGAGACTTAGCTGCAAAAGTTAGATGCTCTATCCCTACATTTGCGCCGCGATTCAAATAATAGAGAAACGCAAAAAAGAACGGATAGACGAACGATCGTGGCGTTGCCGAATTCACGTCATCCGTCAGCCACAAATGCTGGTTAAACAGCAGCGTCGAAACAAACGCCACCGCTGGTAACGGCAACAGTTGCAGACAAAAGCCAAAACAGTAAACCGTTGTCGCTAGAGTCAACGCCACAGGCAACAGCTTGTTGAACAACAGCGGCGACACACCCAAGCTGGCGATGCTTTTAAAGAGAGCCGTGTAGCCAACGGGCGAGATCGACTCGTGATACGCCACATTTAAATCATTGGGCAGCAACGTTGGATCAACAAACCGCTGCATCCAAAACACATACATGCTGGCATCCGTTTGCACAATATAGTTGCCAGCAAAAGCGACCTTTAGCCAGATTACGCTGTAGCCAAAAGCAAAAACCAGGCTAAGTGCAAGCCAAAAGCGTGAGGAGATGCATTTCATGCCAGTCGTTTTAACCCCGTCCTGTTTCAACTCCCGTCCCTTCAATGCCCCTACTGCATGAATCGGGCTGGCTTCTTACCGCTCAACGCTTTAGGCTCAACGCCCAATAGACATCTTCGTTAAGATACACCATCAACCAGGGCGACCGCATGAGCGCACACTTAAAACTCCCAATGCGATCGTCCGCATTCTGCCATCAACACGTCACCCAAAAACTCCAAATTTGCAACTTGGCTGGTGGAGAAAGCTTTCATCGATCGGCTTGCTCCACGTGCGACTAAAGCGTAGGTTTACCCGGTCTAGCTTCTACTGAGTCAGCTTGATTACGGCTCAACCGACTTTTCAAGCAGCCTCTAAAGGTCATATCAGAAAGCGCTACCAAACCTCTTCAAGATCAAACCGCTTGCTATAGGTTTTTCTGATCAGTAAATGGATAGACAAAGCACCCACAGTCAGCTATATTCTATTTGTGTGAGGAGCGAACCAGCAAGAGCACCGAGACGAAACACGGTCAGTCGTCGGTGCTCTTTCTGATTTTAAAGGGTATGACTCTGCCACTGTCCTTTGATAGAGCGATCGATTCAGTTGCAGCGATCAGCTTAAACCGTCTGCCTGAAGCGTTCTCAGTCAGTGGTGCCATGAGATGACGCAGTTGTCCAATGGTCTTCTAATGGCTCAAGCTTAGTCTTTATAAAAACGCAAAAACGCATTGAAGCGCTCTGGTTTGGGCACATTGCACAGGGTAGAAACACTTCCAGGATCGAGGCTCTTAGTGTTTTGCAAAAGCACTGTTGACCAACGTGGGATGCTGAGTCGCTGTGGCAAGATTGGCAGAACGCAATGGTAGGCTTAGGATTGCTTCTTTAAGCCGCTTCACCTTTGCTTATACGACCGATGTCAACGATCGCACCGCTTCCAGCCTGGACGATTAGAAACCATCACTTTAACTGGGGTGAGCGCACTTATCTGATGGGCGTGCTCAACGTAACACCCGATAGCTTCAGTGATGGAGGACTGTTCAGCAACGTGAAAGCAGCGATCGCTCACGCTCGTTCTCTCATCGCTGCTGGCGCAGATATCCTGGACATTGGTGGACAATCTACCCGCCCTCATGCCGTCGAGGTCTCGCTGGAAGAGGAGCTTAATCGCGTTTTACCAATCATCCAGGCAGTCCGGCAGGAAACTGACACGCCTATTTCGATCGATACGACACGAGCTGCTGTCGCCCATGCCGCGATCGCTGCGGGGGCAGATATCGTCAATGACATTTCTAGTGCCACCTACGATCCAGAAATGTTACCAACCATCGCAGCACTGAGAGTACCACTGGTCTTGATGCACATCCGTGGTACGCCCCAAACGATGCAGCAGCTTACGGATTACGACGATCTGATCGGCGACATTTACACCTTTTTACAAGCACGTCTTGATGCCGCGATCGCCAGTGGCGTTGAACGCGATCGCCTTGTGATCGATCCCGGCATTGGGTTTGCCAAAACGTATGCCCAAAATGTAGAGATTCTTCGCCGTTTGCCTGAGCTGCGTGCGATCGGTTGTCCCCTTTTAGTGGGAGCATCTCGCAAAAGCTTTATTGGACACCTGCTCAATCAACCTGACCCCAAAAAGCGGGTGTGGGGAACGGCTGGTGCTTGCTGTGCGGCGATCGTCGGTGGTGCCGATCTACTCCGAATCCACGATGTCCGCGAACTAAAAGACGTTTGCCGCGTTGCTGATGCTGTTTTCAGGCTCTAAACGTTGGACTCGAGACGCTGCAACAATTCACGCTTGGGTGTGCACATCTTGAGTCATTTAAGCGCTGTGTGAGCCTCACGATCGCGGTGAGAGTAGAGCGTAGGCTGTAGAAGACGGTGCTGAGCGAGAACGTTGGTTTGAGCATAACTGCTAGCACTTTCCACAATTGCCTATGATGAAGAGTGAATGCTTTAGTTTTGTGCCATGCAATTTATCGATCAGGCGGACGTTCAGGTACAGGCGGGTAATGGAGGCGATGGGCTGGTCGCCTTTCGGCGCGAGAAGTACGTGCCTGCTGGGGGTCCGTCAGGCGGCAACGGTGGGCGGGGTGGTTCAGTCATTTTCCGCTCGGTGGAACATCTACAAACGCTGCTGGATTTTCGCTATAACCATTTATTCAAGGCAGATGATGGGCAGCGGGGAGGACCAAACAATCGTACAGGTGCATCAGGGCACGATCGCGTCATTGACATTCCCTGCGGCACGATGATCTACGAGGCTGAAACCGGGGAATTATTATGCGATCTGGTCGAACCAAATCAAACCTTCTGCCTTGCGAAAGGTGGTAAAGGTGGGTTGGGCAATCAGCACTTTCTCAGTAACCGCAACCGCGCCCCTGAACACGCCTTGCCAGGGTTGCCTGGAGAAGCGCGCTCCCTAAGGATGGAACTGAAGCTATTGGCGGAAGTAGGCATTATCGGTCTACCCAACGCAGGTAAATCAACATTGATTGCAGCACTGTCGTCTGCGAGACCCAAAATTGCCGATTATCCGTTCACAACACTGGTGCCCAATCTGGGTGTTGTTCGTAAGCCGACTGGAGATGGCACTGTGTTTGCTGATATTCCAGGGCTGATTGAGGGCGCACATCTGGGAACAGGTCTCGGACATGACTTTCTGCGCCACGTCGAGCGGACTCGTCTGCTCTTGCATCTCATTGATGTCACCAGTCCTGATCCGATCGCTGACTATCACACGATTCAACAAGAACTCCATGCGTATGGACGCGGACTAACCGATCGTCCTCAGTTCTTGGCACTCAGTAAGCTTGATGCTATGAGCCAAGATGTTGAGACAGTCAACGAGCTTGCTGCTCAACTGCATGAAGTGAGTCAGGTGCCCGTCTTTCAAATTTCTGCGGTCGCACGGACGGGATTAGAGCCACTGCTGAATCAAGTTTGGCAATCGCTGGAAACGTTACAGACAGAGACATTAAAAGCCGACGCACCGCTACAGACTGGGGCAGTCAGCGTCAGCCTACCAGTCATCGACATCGACTTATTAAATCCTCTCCCTCTCAACACTTAGGAATGAGAATTAAATAAGATCACGCGATGTGCAACTAATTCGCCCTCATCCCCACCCTTCTCCCCAGGGAGAAGGGCTTCCAGACCGTTCCGGTTCCCTCTCCCGATGGGAGAGGGCTAGGGTGAGGGCAGTTTTGGCAGGTATTTTAGGAAAGTCGCACATCGCGTTAAGATCGGCTTTTGTAGGATGTGTTAAGCAATAGCTGTAACGCATCACAATCCCCGGAGGTGCTGCGTTACGCTGCGTTCTGGTATAACGGCACGGCTTTACACACCCTACGCAAGAATCTGGTTTTATTCAATCCACAATCCTTAGCGCGTCGCTGTATCGATCGTTGGAGACTGCGTGATGGCGGTTTCTGTTGACATACTTGGGGTGCCAGAATACGCTGGAGCCGCATTGCCAGCTTGAGGTGGTGACTGATCACCAGGTAGCAAAGGGCTTGATGTCGGGCGGCGTGGGGCGGCTTGGGCACGATTGAGGTATCGGTAAACCGTGCGCGAAGCCTTCTCAACCAGGTCGTAAGCTCGATCGTCGTTGTGCGATCGCTTGACCAGTACAGTCAGCGCATAGCGTTTGCCATTGGGCATATCGATTAATCCAACATCACCAATTAAGCCGCCGATGTCGCCTGTTTTATGAGCGATCGTGGCACCTTTGCCCAATCCTTGCGGTAGCTGGCTGCGGTTCACCGTGCGCCGCATGATATCTAGTAGGCGATCGCGCGATCGCATCGAAACAAGTTCTCCCTGACTAATGCGCGTCATTAAGAGCGACAGATCTCTGGGACTCGTCGTGTTCGTGCCGCTTAAGTCAGGCAGCAGACTGTTGACGGCTGTTGAGACGAGACCCCAAGAGCGAAACCGTTGGTCTAAGGCTGCCATGCCGCCCAGCCGAGCGATCACCATATTGGTCGCGGTGTTATCACTGATGGTAATCATTTTGGTAACCGTTTCCAACGCCGTGAACTGCGTCCCCACTGGCAACCCCTGCATTTCGCCCGATCCGCCTCCTACTAGCTCTTTCCGTATAGTTAGCGGTTCATCCAGGCGAATTTTGCCCGCATCCACGTCCTGAAAAAAGGCAATCAAAATGGGCACTTTAATCGTGCTGGCAGCGGCAAAGGAAGCACCACCGTTGAGATCCAGATAGGCACTGGAATCCAGGTCAAACAAAAAGATTCCAGGTGTGAGTTGAGGCATTTGCAAAGCAAGCGTTTGCAAGTCTGCTTTAAGGGTGGTCAATTCTTGCCCCATCTGGGGTAGTTGCACGGCTGAAGCGTCTACTAGTGGTGCGCTTTGTGCGGTTACGGTGGCTGGACTGACCTGTGCGGCTTCTACGGCATCCGTTTTTTTGGTCGCTTGTTGCGATGCGCCTGCCGATAAGCGAGATGCGGGATCTAACATGGACAGCATTGTGCCAGCCAAAACGCCAACACCAACGCTCAAAATCAGCATCCGAGCGGCATATAGCCCTGCCGAGAAGCTGCGCGATCGCGGACGGGAGTGATTGTCTCGCTGGCGAGTTTGTGCATTTGAGTCCTTCAAGTCCGTCGCTGACATTCTCTCAACACTGAGACCGTGACTGCGGTTGCTGTCGCCCTGACGTGTGCGCCTCCGCGCTTCGCGCTTAAGGGTTAGAGCATTTGCTTGATCGCGCTTGGCTACCTGTGAGAGAGACTGAAACGCTGGAATGGCATCTGAGCCAGAATCCCTGAAAGAAGATGGCGTACTTCCAGCTCGATGAAAAGACTCTTGTCTGAGGAACACTTTCTCCTTTCGTCTACCAGGGCTGGCGTTGGCGGTAGGCGATCCACCCGTCAACTGGCGCGATCGCCCTAGAACTGCCTGTCTTACCTGATCTTCAGCCAGCTTTGAAGCAATTTGCTCACTCGTCGCCGATCGCTGAGAACGTTGCTGCAATTGCTGCAAAAGGTTGCGCGATGGGTCAATGCTGGCATTAACATTCTTTCGTTTCGCTTGCTGTAGCGCCGATCGTCGAGACGTATTTCTCTTGCTCTGTCCAAACAGTACTTGCCAGAGAGTGAGGCGCTGCCGCTTTGACAGCCTGCGAGACGACTGGACATCGACTCCCTGTTGATCTCGTGGTGGTTGCTGATGGGAACTGGAGTCGCCACGCAGCAACCGCCCTGAACCGGAGATTCGAGTGGGTACTGACGAATCATGACTGCGTGACCTGCGCGGCAGACCGCTCGAATCTGGCATAGCACACTCCGACAAATGCTGAGAATAAAAGACTAAGACTGACAGGGTTAAGCTGCACACGCCTCGATCGTAGAGGCAGCAAGCTAACCAGTAATCATCCACGACGAACTGCTTGCGTTAGCCTTAAAGCTATCAGAATTGTAGACTACTCGTTCACAAAAAACCGAGGTTTTTTAGCCGCTAGTCTAAACCGCCAAACGCTTTCTCAGTTGTCTTTCAGCTCTTATCTGCTGCATTGTGATCATGGTCAGCCTCAATTTTTCTCTGGTTAGCCTTTTGAGTCGCCCACTCTACCTGGCTTAGAATGCCTCGTAGCATCGTCACTTCATCACTAGATGGCAACGCTCGGTTCAACAACCGCCGAAATTTTTGCATACGGCTAGCGGCTGTGTGGGGGTGCAAGTAGCCGATCGCAAGCAGCATTGCTTCCAGATGCTGATAGTAACCTTCTAAGGCATCGAGAGAGACAGGTGGGGAGTAGGGAGTAGGGAGTGGGGAGTGGGGAGTGGGCGAGAGAGGTGGATGGTTTAAGGGTTGAATGTTAGCTTCTGCACTAGCAAGTGCTTGGTTTTCCGTGGCTGCTGACGGCTGACGGCTGACGGCTGACGGCTGATCCCTTTCCCACTGATACAGTTCATAGCAGCAAATCGCCACCGCTTGCGCCAGGTTAAGGGCTGCATAGGCAGGGTGTGAAGGAATAGCGACAAAGCGCTGGGCATAGTTCAGCTCTTCGTTACTCAACCCTCGATCTTCAGGACCAAAGATGAGCGCTCCACGCTCTTGAGGGGCTGCTTCGAGTAGCCAGGGCAATGCCGCGCGGGGAGACTCCAGCACTGTTGCAACTCTAGGTCGGGCAGTGGTTGCGATCGCCCTCTGACAGCCACGTAACGCGTCTGGCAGCGTCGAGACCACTGTTGCCCCTTCCAGGACATCGGCAGCATGAACCGCCATGAGCCGTGCTTCTTCCCCTAATCGATCGCAGCGGGGCTTGACCAGCACCAGATGATGCAAGCCCATGTTTTTCATCACGCGGGCGATCGCGCCCACATTCAGCGCCCCAGCAGGTTCCACTAAAACAATACGGAGCGCCGCCAATACTGACTCAGTCATGTGTTAGAAGGTAAGAAGTAGGAAAGGAAGGAGCAAGCAGAGCCATATTGCCCTTTCACCCATTGCCCTCCTACGCTAAACCTGAATTCTACCTTCTACCTTCTGCCTCTTCGCGGAAGTGAGGTGTGAGGTGTGAGGTGTATTAGCTTCTGCCTTCTGCCTTTTTTCCTCCTGCCTTCTGCCTTCTGCCTCCTGCCTTCTGCCTCCTGCCTCCTGCCTTCTGCCTCCTGCCTTCTGCCTCCTGCCTTCTGCCTTCTGCCTACTGCCTTCTGCCTTCTCACTCTTCACTCCTTACACCTCACCAACAATGCCACGCGCCCGCGCCAAAGCCGACCGACCAACTAAAATCTGCCCCGTTTGCGATCGTCCCTTTACCTGGCGCAAGAAGTGGGAAGATTGCTGGGATGACGTGAAATACTGTTCAGAACGCTGCCGTCGTCGTCGATCCCAGAGTGATTAGCGGTTGTTAGTCGTTAGTTGTTAGTCATTAGCAGTTTATCGTTCGCTCCTGTTGCTTAATGGTAGTGAAGGGATCGGTTCGAGAGCTTTTTAGTCAGGCTGCGAAGTCCGTCGCTCCTACGGTTATGGAGTGCTATCGCCGTTATAGGATGTGAGTCTGCTGCTTTCAAACATTACTGGAAGCAAAGAGGCAAACGGCTGCGTTGTTCAGTTCGCTCTCAACCAACAACTAACAATCAATAACGCTTACAGTACAGAGGTTTCAATCATGTCCGCAGAACGGGTGCAACCCAAACTGATTATTCACGGTGGAGCTGGCAGCTCCTTGAAAGGAAAGGGCGGCGTTGAGTCTGTACGCAAATCGCTTTACCGCGTCATTGATGAGGTTTACGCCTTGCTGCTATCAGGGGCTACGGCTCAAGCAGCGGTGATTCATGGCTGTCAGATGCTTGAGGATGATCCTCGTTTTAATGCTGGCACTGGCTCTGTCTTGCAGTCGGACGGGCAGATCCGCATGAGTGCTGCTTTGATGGATGGGTCGAGTCAACGTTTTAGCGGTGTCATCAATGTTTCACGGGTACAAAATCCAATTAACCTGGCGAAGGCACTGCAAACCTCCCACGATCGCGTCCTGTCTGATCAGGGAGCCGCAGAACTGCTGCGTGAACTGGAACTACCCGCCTACGATCCCCTGACGGAGATTCGCTTACAGGAATGGATCCAAGAGCGGCAGGGCAACTTTTCCAGAGAGATGGCAGGAGTAGTCGCTGAGCGAGAACTGGTGGAAGATACGGCTGGGCGTGGCACGATCGGTGTCGTTGTTCTAGACGCTCAAGGGTGCATTGCGGTTGGCACTTCTACAGGTGGGAAAGGCTTTGAGCGCATCGGGCGCGTCAGCGACTCTGCGATGCCAGCCGGAAACTACGCGACAGCCCATGCTGCCGTGAGCTGTACTGGCATTGGCGAAGACATTATTGATGAATGTCTGGCAGCCCGTATCGTCGTGCGAGTAGATGATGGACAACCCCTCGTTGCTGCCTTTGAGCGCTCCTTCAGAGAGGCACATCAGCATCAGCGAGATTTAGGTGCGATCGGGCTGGATGCCACTGGTGCGATCGCCTGGGGCAAAACCAGCGAAGTCCTTCTCGCCGCCTACCACGATGGCGAAAAAGTTGGTGATACGTTGGAGTGGGAAGATGAAATGCTGGTGGGAAGCGTTTAATTGCGGTGGTTATTGCTGTAGTGAACCCTCGCCCCTGCCCATTGCAGCTTCTCTCGTAGGGTCTGATAGTACGAGTAGTCTTCTCTTAGAATAATAAACTTCGCCTGACAATCTGCGGCGCGAATGTCAACCCGCTGACCGGGCCAGATCGAAGTTGCCAGTACTCCGTCCATCCAAAGTTTAGTATTCAGCTCGTGGTCAGCCAGGGGCCAGATGCTGACCACAGAACCGGGAGGAAGGACGATCGCACGGCTTGACAAACTCAGGGGGCAGATGGGTGTGACCGCGATCGCAGCCATGCCCGGATGAATAATGGGTCCGTTTGCGGCGACTGTATAACACGTTGATCCCGTTGGCGTTGCCACAATCAAACCGTCGCCCTGATACTGATCGACCACTTCTCCATCGATCTCCATTTCCAGAATCGACGTGATCATGCGATCGGCAGACGCTGGTTTGATGCACATTTCGTTGAGTGCCAGGTAGCGATCGCTCACCAACTCCAGATTGGCGCGATTGCCCTCAAACACGCCCGCTTGCAACATCATGCGCTGCTGTACTGCAAATCGATCGCCCAGCAGCCGATCCCAGATTTGCTCAGTCTGTTCAAAATCGTCCAGAGACTCTGTGAGAAAGCCCAGATGCCCACCCACATTCACAGCCAAAATCGGAATGTGATCGGCTGCCAGATTACGGGCGGCGGTTAGCGCTGTTCCATCGCCGCCCAGCACGATCGCTAGATCGATCGGGTGCGCCACAGAAGCGAGAAAGACAGGATACGGGTTATCTTTCGGACCACTGGGTCCCATTAAAACACGGCACTGACGACTCTCTAACTGCTTGGCGCACTTTTCTGCCCAGCGCTGGCTCAGGCGATCGCCCGCTTTATGAGCAATGATGACCTGCTTCAGTTGCACATTAAATCGTTGTTAGTTTTTAGTTGTTGGTTGTTAGTCGATTAGCAACCAACAACGCTCACCAAAGCTACCACTTCAGCAGGTTGAACTGCTCCATATCCACCGTGTCGCGGTTGCGATAGATAGCAAGCACAATCGCCAAACCAACAGCCGCTTCCGCAGCCGCGATCGCGATCACGAAGGTCGTAAAGACCTGACCCTTAATATCCTGAGCGTCTAAATAGTTAGAGAATGCCATGAGATTAAGGTTGACGGCATTTAGCATGAGTTCGATCGACATCAACACGCGCACCGCATTGCGACTGGTGATCAAACCAAAAATGCCGATACAGAACAGAGCGGCTGCCAGAACGAGAAAGTATTGAAGCTGCATCGATAGTCACCTCACCTAATTATTCTGGTCAGACGGAGCACTCGCGATCGTCCGTTCTGGCGTGCCGGGTCCAACAGCAATCAATTCACGCGGACGCTCTGGCAATGTTAGTGCAGGCTGCTGGAGTGGTGACAGGGCATCGTCTGGCAGTAGCTCACGTCGTGCCAGGATGATCGCCCCGATGAGCGCCATCAGCAGCAAGACCGATGCCAATTCAAACGGCAGCAGAAAATCCGTAAAGAAATGCTTGCCGATCGTCACGATCGAGCTGTTGCCTGCTGCTACCCCTCCAGAAAGCGACCAGGGCGTAGAGACGACCATCACACTCAAGAGTGCAAATAGCCCTGAGCAGACCAACGCCGTTGCACCCCGTCGAATCCAGGCTCTCGGCACTACCACAAAGTCTTGCCGCTTATTCACCAGCATGATGGCAAACAAAATCAGCACATTGACCGCCCCTACATAAATCAATACTTGCGCCGTTGCCACAAAATCAGCATTCAGCAACAAATACAGCCCTGCAATGCTGATAAACACGCCACCCAGCAGAAACGCGGAGTACACAATATTAGAAAGCAAAACAACGCCTAGTGCTGCTCCGATCGCCATCAGAGACAATAAACCAAACGAAACAATCTGTACGCCTTCGGCTAAATTCACAGTAATGAGTCTCCTTACTTAGGAGCAATCAGCGTTCAGCGTTCAGCCAGGAGCGTTCCAGAGCTGACGGCTGGACCGCTGACCGCTATTTCTCCGTCTCCACAATTTCTTCAGGGCGCAAACCTGCCCGACGCGAACCTGCGGGCAAACCATGCGGTTCAATCACGCCTTTTGGTAAGTAAGCAAATTCTCGCAACGGGGTCACCATTGGGTCTTCAGTGACTTTATAGGGTAAGCGACCGAGCGCAACGCTGTCGTAGTTCAGCTCATGGCGATCGTAGGTCGAAAGCTCGTATTCTTCAGTCATTGATAGACAGTTTGTTGGGCAATATTCCACGCAATTGCCACAGAAAATACACACGCCAAAATCAATACTGTAGTGATTGAGCTTCTTCTTTTTCGTCTCAGGGTTAAATTCCCAATCCACCACAGGTAAATTAATGGGGCAAACCCGAACGCAGACTTCGCACGCGATACACTTATCGAACTCAAAGTGAATGCGCCCCCGAAACCGTTCCGACGGAATCAGCTTTTCGTAAGGATACTGTACCGTCACTGGACGGCGCTGCATGTGATCAAACGTCACTGCCAGCCCTTGACCGATATACTTTGCCGCTTGCACTGTTTCTTTGGTGTAATCACTGACCTGCTTGAGAAACTTCAGCATAAGACTCTTCTTTGAAGGATAAAGAATGAACGATAAAGGATAAGAACGGATGACTCATGCTTGAGCCTTTATCCTTTTAAACTCAGCCACCAAAAGCAAACGGGAATGCAAGTTTGAGGGCGGCAGTCAACAAGAGGTTGACCAGTGAAATAGGCAAAAGAAACTTCCAGCCTAAGTCTAACAATTGGTCAATCCGCACACGTGGCACTGTCCACCGTAGCAGAATCGCCAGAAACACAAGAAAGTAAGCTTTGAGCACCGTCATCGTAATGCCAAGCGAGGCTGTAACAATTTGGAAAATCGGGTTGAACTCATCAATCCCTAACAGATCAGCTACCAGCGTCAACGGTACCGGAAAATCCCAGCCGCCGAGATAGAGTACCGCTACTAGCAGCGCCGACAGCACCAGGTTAACGTAAGAGCCGAGGTAGAAAAGGGCAAACTTCATCCCGGAATATTCAGTCTGATAGCCTGCTACCAGCTCTTCTTCAGCCTCTGGGAGGTCAAACGGCATCCGTTCGCATTCTGCCAAAGCCGCAATCCAAAAAATGACGAACCCTACAGGTTGCCGCCAAATGTTCCAACCCAAAATGCCATAGCCAGACTGCTGCTGCACAATGTCGATCGTGCTAAGTGAGTTCGACATCATCGCGATCGCCAGCACTGACAGCGCCAGCGGAATCTCGTAGCTGATGGACTGTGCAGCGGCTCGTAAACCACCCAGCAAAGAGTACTTATTGTTTGAGGCATAGCCCGACATCAGTAAGCCGATCGGTGCCACACTCGACAGGGCAATCCACAGAAAGACACCCATTCCCACATCCGTCACCACCAGATTCTGCCCAAACGGCACAATGAGGTAAGACAGAAAGACCGGGATGACCACAATTACAGGACCAAGCGTAAACAGCAACGCATCCGAATTTGCTGGCACCACATCTTCTTTGAAAACCAGCTTTAAGCCATCCGCTACAGGTGCCAGTACACCTAACGGACCAATATATTCAGGACCAATCCGCTGCTGCGCTGCCGCCGAAATCTTTCGCTCCAGCCACACGACTACCAGCACACCCACGGTTGCGCCAACCAGCATGAGCAGCATCGGTAGCGGCATCCAGATTGCTTTTGCAGCACCCGCAGGTAGCCCCAAATCGGTGAGGGATTGAATGAAAACGCCCTGTAAATCTATGCCTGAGTTCATCGCTTACCTGCTTTGAGTCATCACTCAGTAAATCGTTGTTAACAATCAACCAAACAGTGCAGGCGGCTCCCCATGAAGCGACAGCGCTCCTGCCATCAAAAGCCCGAAGATCTTACCTTCGACCTTTCTCAGTAACAGGACTGTTACATAGCTCTGCGTCCATAGTATATCGCTGGATCACTGCCGCACGATCGCAAATCGCTATAGATAAATGCGGCACTGGGTCATAGCAATGAGCCAGGGGCACCAAGATCAATGACTCAGCGCACACTTCTGTAACGCGACTTCTCAGTCAGCACCTTACCCTTGCAACCATTGCCCACTCAAAAGTGCCCAATAAAAAGCCCTCAGAACCAATCGTTCGAGGGCTGGAGTTCCTGAAAATCGTCACTGGCAACATAGTGACAAGAGCATCGCTATAAGGCAAGGGGGGTGCCGCCCATCACTCGATCGCACAAAAAATATGCTACTCGGAAAGGAATAGACTCGATCGCCCTCTAACGCTGTTCGATCGGCATATATGCTGCCTCATGTAGCCCTGTATAAATCTGGGTCGGGCGAAAAATCCGATTCTCATTCAGTTGCTCTTTCCAATGCGCCAGCCAACCAGCCGTACGAGAAATTGCAAAAACAGGCGTAAATAAGTCAGACGGAATGCCTAACTTGCGATAAACCAGACCCGAGTAAAAGTCCACATTGGGATAAATACCTTTGTGACCCAGGTTTTCTTCCACTGCTTTTTCAAGCTCAACCGCTACATCGTAGTATTCATCACGACCGTATTTCTCAAATAGCTGTTCTGCGAGATGTTGCAAAATCGTAGCGCGTGGATCTTTTACTTTGTAAACGCGATGACCGAAACCCATAATCTTGCCTTTCTGGGCAAGTTGCTTTTCAAGCCAGGGGCGCACATTCTCAACTGTACCAATCTCCTCCAGCATAAGAATGACTTCCTCATTCGCGCCACCATGCAGCGGTCCAGCCAGTGTGCCCACAGCCGAAGCAACCACCGCATACGGATCAGTCAAGGTTGAAGCTGTAACCAATGCTGAAAACGTAGACGCATTAATCGTGTGCTCAGCATGAAGCATCAAACACACGTCAAAAATGCGTGCTGGAAAGGGATCTGGCTCCTGTTCGTTCAACATATAGAGAAAATTGGCTGCATAGCCTAAATCGTCGCGGGGTTGAACTGGATCGTTGCCCTTTCGCATCAACTGAAACGCTGCCACCATCGTGGGTATTTTAGCCAGCAGTCTGACGACAGCAGCACGGATGTAGGTCGGGTCATCTAAAGCACGACGAGAATAAAACAACCCTAGTGCTGCTGCACATGCCTGCAATGCATCCATGGGATGACCGCTCTCAGGAAAGCACTTCATCATGTCGCGAATACGGTATTTGAGTCGTCGATGATACGTAATCTCATACTCAAATAACTCTAATTCTTCCTCTGTTGGCAATTCGCCCCAAATAAGGAGGTAGGCGGTTTCCAGGAAATGACCCTTATCAGCTAACTCTTCAATGGCAATGCCGCGATACTCTAAAATTCCTCGCTGTCCATCAACAAAACTAATGCTGGACTGAGTGGCGGGAATGCCTTCTAGACCTGCCCTATATTCGCAGACAGTCATAGTGCTACCGTTTACTTACAAAAATGGGCTTACTCAAGCTAACTTATCAGAAACTAGAAAACTGTATCGTCCTAAGCCGACTTATCGCTGAATTGGCTGAGGAAACAGCGCCAGTTTTTCGACCTTGCAGACACTACGCTTCATAACAATTAATAAAGCGTTGGCGGTTCATGCTTCGTTGTGGAAGAGTTAACCATCACTCACCAGCACTGAAGTGATGGACAGCGGTTAGCGATCGCTCATTGTCGGCTTTACCACAAGCAGAGTTTTTTTGGTGCAGAAAATTGCCGCTTCTGTAAAAAGTAGCTACTATTTAGATAAGTAGATTGCCATAGTGCAAGTAACTTCGTTAATCTGCATCAGCCAGCTCCCCTTCCTCATACACTCTGCAACTTGATGGAAAGGGTTTGATTGGCTGCTTAAGCCCACTGAAAATAGGAGTTTTATGACCCAAAGACGACCTCGTCGCCAATCTGATGCTGACACTGAATCAAACCAGGAATACAGTGAGTCTACGGCACAACGCGAGATGACTAAAACGCTACGAGCGCGCGTTAGTCGAGAAGACACCGAAGTGAGAATGGCGAGTCAATCCCGTTCAACGCATCCAAGTTTAACGAGCCTTATTGAACGCGATGCCCCTCTTCAAGCGCATAGCATGCTGGTTTTGATGTACGGTCCGTTTCAAGCCGAGATGGTTCCTGAGGAGGGTCAAGGCGTTGCGTCCTGGCTAAAAGAATGCGTTCGCAAGCATGGCATCCCTAGTTTACTGCGGTTCGATTATCGTCGTCGGGCACAAGTGTTTCGTCGTGACCAGTTCCAGCCCTGGCTAGAGCCGCTGCTAACCCAGACTCCTGGCTAAAGGCTGCCATTAGGTAAATTTTCGTAGCTTGCAGAGCCGCTTTACTATAAATCTAAGAACAAGCTGGAACGGCTACTGATGATGACGTGTCTGGGAACTGTTAGTAATGATGAAGGATTTCCCTTGGGTCATCACTAGGCAGTTCTCGACACTCTGAAGCTTTCATAACCTATGTTGGGCAAAATCCTTGGGGGACGCTACCAGATTATCCGTCACTTAGGTGGTGGCGGGTTTGGGCAAACGTATTTGGCGAGTGATTTGCATCTTCCTGGCAAGCCCCATTGTGTTGTGAAGCAGCTCAAACCCAGAATGAGCGATCCAGACGCACTGCAAGCAGCAAGGCGCTTATTTGATACAGAGGCAGAGGCGCTCTATACGCTGGGTAGTCACGAGCAAATTCCCAGGCTATTCGCCCACTTTGAAGAGGCACAAGACTTCTATCTTGTGCAAGAGTTCATTGAAGGGCAGGTGTTGAGTCAGGCGCTCAAGCTGCAACCTCAGTTTACTGAACTGGAAGTGATTCATCTGCTGCAAGATTTGCTCACTGTCTTGGAGTTTGTACATCAGCAGCAGGTTGTCCACCGTGACATTAAGCCCTCTAACTTGATTCGACAGCAAAGCGATCGCCGCCTCTTCCTGATCGATTTTGGAGCGGTTAAACAAATTGGTGCCCAGATTATAGACGAGCGCGAAGTGAGCATTACGATCGCGGTTGGTTCCTCTGGCTATATGCCAAACGAACAGTTGGCAGGCAAACCGCGCTTTAGCAGCGACATCTATGCAGTGGGTATGATGGCGATTCAATGCTTGACAGGCATTTATCCTAAAAAGCTCAGGGAAGACCCTAAAACCAGCGAAATTATCTGGCGCGACCAGGTGCAGGTCAGCACTGAATTTGCCCAGGTGCTAGACATAATGGTGCGCTATGACTTTCGGCAGCGGTATGAATCTGCCAAAGAAGCGCTAGAGGCACTGCGATCGCTGACAAGGACTGCTCCCGTTGCATCTGTGTTAGCAGAGCCAACCGTAGTCAGTTTTGATGGACATCTCGCCTGGCTAGAACGTGGCGATGATTTATTTCAGCGCCAGCGGTATAAGGAAGCAGTTGTTGCCTATGACCGAGTGCTACAAGCAAAGCCCCATGACGATGTGGCGTGGTTTAAGCGGGGCATGGCGCTTGAAAACCTGAAGCGCTTCGACGACGCGGTCGCGTCCTACGATCGCGTGGTGCAGATTCACCCAGACGATTATCTGGCATGGTACAAGCAAGGCACCGTGTTCATACAGCTCCAGCGCTATCAAGAGGCTTTAGCGTCCTTTGAGCAAGTCGTGCAGCTTCAGCCTGAGAATTATTGGGCATGGCACGATCGCGGTAAAGCGCTCGAACAGCTACAGCAGCCTGATGAAGCGATCACGTCCTACGATCGTGCTGTACAGCTCAAACCCGATTTTCAACTCGCGGTCGAGAGTCGCAAACAGATATTGAGCCAATTGCGCCGGGTTGATACCCTCTATCATCTGCAACACTATGACGAAGCATTAGTTGCCTGCGATCGTGCGATCGCCCTGAATCCCGATGACGCTCTGGCATGGTTTATGCGCGGGATGGCGCTTGAAAATCTGCACCGTTATGAAGAAACGGTCATTGCTTACGATCGAGTTGTCGAGATGCAGCCTGACGATCACGTGGTGTGGTTCAAGCGCGGCAACGTGATGGAGCAACTGCTTCGCTATGAAGAAGCCGTTGCTTCCTACTACAAAGTGGTGCAGTTACAGCCAGAGAATTACTGGGCATGGTATGACCGAGGACGGTTGTTAGAGAGCCTCCAGCAACCGGAAGCGGCGATCGCCTCCTACGATCGTGCAATGCAGTTGAAGCCCGATTTTCAGGAAGCAGTGGACGGTCGCAGGCGCGTCTTGCAGCAGCTTAAAGCAGGCGACTCAGAGCTACCAGAGGAGGACGATGCCACCATTGCCTCTACGGATGACTCGCAAATGGATTCTGGCTACCCTCTGATCGCCCTGAACGGACACCAGTCTCATCGTCGTTCAGCACCAAAGCCTGCCCCATCAACGCTACCAAACGCAGAAGCAACCATCGTCAGTTGTCCTAAGCAAGGGAAAGACAAGGCTGCTGGGATGGCTGAAACACCAGGGGACACGATCGTCAGCGTTCCGAAAACAGAAAAACGTGATGAGGAAACGATCGTTACCATCCCGCTGGCTAATGTGAGTGAAACGGTCGCTATGGTCAGCACTGATTACGATCGCTTGCTGCAAGAGGCACACACATTGGAAAAGCAGAAGCGCCATGTAGAGGCGTTGAGCGCCTACGATCAGGCGTGTCTCCTGCGATCGAATGATGCCCAACTTTGGCGCTGGCGAGGCAATGTTTTATACGGCTTAGAGCGCTACGAAGAGGCAATTTCGTCCTATCAACAGGCATCGCAACTGAAGCCAGATGACGTAGATATCCATTGCTGCATGGGGGGCGCTTTTCTGCGTCTGAAGCAGCATCAAGAGGCGATTACTTGCTTTGAGCAGGCAATCCAGATCCAACCTGAAAGCTATACTGCATGGTACTGGCGAGGTCGTGCTCTCTGTGAATTAAGGCAATATCGTGATGCCATGCACTCGCTAGAGCAGGCATTAACAATTAAGCCCGATTTTCAACCAGCAAGGAGCGATCGCGATCGTATTCAGAATCAGCTTAGAGCATTAGAGCTGCAAACGTAAGCCGCTACTGTATAGCTTCGGTGGTCATTGGCTTAGAGATATCGACAGTAATCTGTAGTTGCAACGACCCAGAGTATTCAACAGGCAGATTCAATGGTTGGCGCAGTTGTTCTAAGCAAAATTTTCTGGCAACACGTGCAGCTTTGATCTTTGAAGCGGCTCGGTTAACTCAACCTCGTTGCCTAAATTGAAACAACCTTGAAAGCTATCTGAGCATTTTTTGCTCTTTCTGTGTGACAAAACCTCAGAGTTTTCCGCCTAAGTCCATTCGTGCTAGAGGGCATAGCTAAAAATGAATCATCACTGCTGTAAGCTCTGATACTGCGCTTGTGTAGCAGGAGGAGCTTATGGTACAAACTAGAAAGAGGTATGGCGTTAATGTTGGAGAACGGCTTACTTATAGTTTACGAATGACCTACCTTAGAAGGTAATTAAGACTAAATCTTACAGAGGCGAACCAGTGAAGAAGGTACAAATTGAGAGTCAAAGTCGGCTTTTGGATGACTTCTTCAAAGTAGACGAGGCAGTGGTTAGGTACGAGCAGTTCGATGGTCAAATGAGTGCTCCGACCCGGCTACTGAATCTTGATCGGGGGGATTCAGCAGCAGTTTTGCTCGTTAATCAACGTAGCCAGAAAGTTATCTTAGTGAATCAATTTAGATATCCAACTTATCAAGAAGGACTGGGATGGATATTGGAGCTAGTAGCTGGCAAAGTTGAAGTCGAGGAAAACCCCGAAAAAAGCGTACGCAGGGAGATTTTTGAAGAAATTGGCTATGAGGTTAAAAACTTACTTCACATTACGACTTTTTATCCGTCACCTGGCGGCTCCTCTGAAAGAATATTTTTATATTATGCAGAAGTCTTAGATGAGAACAAAATCGCTAAGGGGGGTGGATTAAGACAGGCTCATGAAGACACCCAAATTGTCGAGATTCCAATCCAGGAAGCCTTTGGCTTAATGGAGACTGGTGAAATATTAGATGCTAAAACTATCATTGCTTTCCTGTGGCTTAAACTTAATGTAAATAGAGAAAATGAAAATTCTTAAATCAAGTTTTTCAATACTAGCAGCGGATTTGAAACCTACAGAGCCAGGGCGCTATATACCTGCTTCAATCATATTGGCAACGGCAATTCTTAGCTTGCTAGTCGGTCTATTCATCTACTTTTGGACACTTAATCGCAAACATAGTAGGAATTTTGAGTCTGCCAATCAAGTTGCTTGGTTACTCATTGCTTTATTCCCAGCTCTTCTCATCTTCTTATTTTTTCCTGGCGGCAGTTCGGTTGATGGTAAGCTGTTTGGATTCTCGTTGGGAGGAGCTTTTGGAGCATTTGTGTTCACTTGGTGGTTTGGAACCAAGAATGCTTCTGAAGCATATGGAAATAGTGAGCTTAAAGAACAAAATAAGCAGCTAGAGGCTGAGCTTCAACAGCTTAAGCTTAGCAAACCGACACCCGTTCCAGAAGTTAAAACTCATTACTACCGATTTAGACAATTACCAAACAAACGTCTGGGTTTGGTTACAGGGGGAATTCAAAATGTTACCTCTGCCGATATTTGGGTCAATTCAGAGAATACTAATATGCAGATGGCTCGGTTCTACGATCGCTCCATCTCCGGGATCATTCGTTATCTTGGTGCCGAAAAAGACCCTATCACTGGTACTGCAAGTAATGATTTGATTGAAAAAGGATTGGCTCAATTGATGGGTAACAATCTTAATGTAGTGCCTTCAACAGTTTTGATGACTGATTCTGGAGCCTTGCAAAGAACTCACAATGTTAAGAAAATCTTTCATGTTGCTGCTGTCCAAGGTGAGGTCGGGCAAGGTTATTTGCCAATCCAAAATATTGGCGAATGCGTCACAAATTCTCTTAGGAAAGCAGATTCATTAGAGCTGAAGTCTGTAGCACCAAAAACAATTCTGTTTCCTCTTATGGGAGTTGGCACTGGTCAAGGAGATCTGAAGAAGCTTTCTGGTGAGCTTTTAAGAGCAGCAACTTCTTATGTCCAGATTAATAAGAACACCACTATAGACTCTATTCTTTTTCTTACGTGGAGCAATGCGGAGTTGGAAGTTTGTCAAGAGATTTTAGCTGGATTTGAAGAGCTCGTTCTAGAGGATTGACGCGACAGCATCCTGATCTATAAACGGCGGATCTCAACTGCATTTAATATATCCGACACGGACTTGACACCGAACGTTCTATCGCGTCTGCGGTGATCTGCTTCGAGTAGCGTTGACTTGAGTGTTAAGCAGAATTTTAATACTCATATGATCGCTCTACCCGCTGTAGCGTTTGTTGCAATGTTGGAATCAAATAGTGCGCCAGCGTAAAAGCATCAACGCCTAAAATTGTACGCTCCTGCATGGCAAGAATGCCTGCCTGAGCATGCCACCAAACGCCTGCTTGCACAGTAGCAATGACAGATGGTGACGAGGCTGGTGTTGCGATCGCTTGTGCCAGTAGTCCACCCAATAGCCCAGTCAGCACATCACCACTACCGCCACGGGCAAGTGCAGCCGTACTGCCAGGATTAATCCAGACGGTACCTTCCGGGTTGGCGATCGCCACTCGCGCTCCTTTCAACAGCACAATGGCACCAGATTGTGCAGCGGCAGTTTGAGCAGCAGTAATGCGACATGGCATTGGTTCAGCGAGATCAGGGAAGAGACGCTTAAATTCGCCGAGGTGAGGAGTAATGACGGTTGGCGCTTGCCGTCGTTGAAGTGTTGGCACTGTCCCCATTTGGGCAAGAATGTTTAGCCCATCAGCATCCAGGACGATCGCCTGCTCTTCCTGCAAGACTTTTTGCACGATGGCGTTTGCGTCCATCGTTAAGCCGGGACCGCAGGCGATCGCGTCATACGCATGCAAATCAATTTCATCAGGCAGTTGAGCGATCGCGCCTGTTTCTGTCTCTGCACAGCCCCATACCAGCGCTTCTGGCAACTGTGCTGTGAGCGTTGCCTTCAGCGTAGCAGGAGCGGCGATCGACAGCATCCCAACACCGCTAGCACGTGCGCCTAGTGCAGTGAGCAGTGCGCCCCCAGCATAGCGGCGAGAGCCGCAGATCAGCAGTACATGACCCATCTGGTATTTGTGCGTGGCAGCAGGGCGGGTTAAAGGGATATGGGCGATCGCTTGCTCTGGCGTTATGCATCTTACAGAGGGTTGGTCTCCCAGCACTGCCCAAACATCTGCAAGAGGTAGGTCAAAATCAATTAATGCAACGGTGCCTGCATAATCGAGTGCTTGATCTTGCAACAGTCCTTGCTTCCATAGTCCCAGGCAAAGGGTCTGGGTAGCACGCACTGCCGTTCCTAAAACCGCTCCAGTATCGGTGTGCAGCCCAGAAGGAAGGTCGATGCTGATCACAGGCTGAGACCACTGGTTGATTTGGTTAACTGTGGCGGCGATCGCATCACTGAGCGATCGCTCCAGTCCAAAGCCAAACATACCGTCTATTAAGACATCACAACCTTGCAGTGCCTCTACCTTCACAAAAGGGATGCCCAGACTTTGACAATAGCGGCTATGGCTGGCAGTCAGATCTTTGAGCGTGGAAAAGGGGCAGTGAATCGAAACAGCATAGCCTTTGAGGTGAAGCTCACGCGCGACGACCAGTGCATCGCCGCCGTTGTGCCCTGGTCCTACCAACACGCCGATTTGTTGTCGCGTGTCAGGGTAGAGTAACTCAACTCGACGCGTAATCAGCCCTGCGACCTTCTCCATCAGCGCTTCAACGGGCATACCTGCCGCAAAAACACGCGCTTCGATTTGGCGCATTTGTGCAGAAGTGACTACAATTTGCTGAATCGTTTGAGTTCTCGTCGGTGCTATCAAAACCGTCATTCTAAATGGCGCAACACTCTATGAGCTAGCGTGTGCAGCTCACAAGAACTGTATAGCTAAACCCTCGCGCAAAACCAATACACCAGAGGCAGAGGGACGATCGTATACTCTATGCCGCTAAGGTTGCTTCACTCTGCAAAAGTGCAGAACTGCTTTAGCGCTCATCCATAGCAGCAGGCATCACATGGACTGCCAATCAAATTGACCGCCGATTGAGCCTTTTACAGGTAACCGTTAACTCATCAGTATGGCTTTAGCGGTTGTAGTGAACTCGCGCATCAAGACCACCTCCATTGAGAAACTGACTGATCTTCTTGGCATCGTTATGCTGTACAAATGGACCAATTTCCAGATGCGGACCTAACGGTGCTCCTTTCTCTTGAATAGCTTCCTGACGAATACCCATGCGAATGGCTCGATCTGCCAGACTGGAAAGCTCATCTCGACCACCTGGGATGACCACAACATAACGGCTTGTCGTCGCTACATTCGATGGGGCTGCAATCGTGGCTGCATTAGTCGTCGCCACCTCAGCCATAATGCCCTGCGAGTTCAACGCTGCAACTTGCCGCCTGGCACCTGCCTCATTATCAAATGTCCCCACTTGAATAGCTGGTTGCCCTTGATACCGCTGCACTGACGCACTCGGCTCAATCGATCGCACTTGCTGTAACAGATAAGGGCTATCGCCGCTCACATAGACGGTATATTGTCCCGCTGCCCCTGAACGATTGATAGGCGCTAGAAAAACAGTTTCGCCGCCAGGTAACGGTGTTGAGTTGGTGGCAGAGGGAGTCGTCATCAGCCCCGGCACTGAAACCGTAGGAGGGGGTGGCAATGGCACTAGCTGCTGTGCTTGGCTTGGTGCTACGACTGTAAGAGACACGATCGCCCAACTACCGATCGCCCAACTACCGATCGCCCAGCTACCTGAAAGCCCTGATTGATTGATCGAATGGTATCGGTGCATGGTGAGCGATCGTAGACCGCTGCCACCAAAACGCTGCCGAGAACGTTCTGTTCTTCCACACTGTTTGCTACTTGTCATAGTGCAGTCCCCTTACGGCTGGTTTGATGTCAGCCATGTTATACGCAGACTGTACAGATGACACAAAAAAACGGTACAGATGTCCTGTACCGTTGTTGGGTAGTGAGAACCCTTATCAGGGAGTTAAAGATTCAAGCCATCATTCCAGCCAGTCGATCCGCAGATGTATTAGCAACTAAGCGCGGTAACGCCTTGAGTCCAACTGTCATTTACTGCCAACACAAACCAGATTTCGCAGGCAGTTCTACGCAAGTTGCTGTAGCTCACGCTCAAGCAGGTTAATGAGGTCTTGATCGCCTTGCTCACGTGCGACCTGAAGGCGACGCTGTACGTTGCCCTGGAGGTTGCTACGGTGAATGGCTGAGGACTCCGCGCTGCCAGACACTTTCTTATTGAAGCTATGGGTGCCTGAGCTAATCGCTGCACGTTGCGTTACAGCAGCGGGTTCTGTCCAACCGTTCAAGGCGTAGGTAGAGCCGCGATACACCAACGGTGCTGTTGGTTTAACCATTGGCAGGTGTAGTTCGACGTTGGGATCAACGGTATAAACAGAACCACGATAATGTAGATTGAAAGTGGGTCGGACAGCGCGGAAAACAGTTGCTTCGTGAACGGCTTCAGCGCTACGCGGATTGTAGTTGTATTGAGTGCCACGGTAAGTAAGTTGCATGGTCTTCGCCTCTTGATTAAATGTGTTGTTTGTGGTGGGTTGAGGCGCGTTCCTTCGGGACTTCTCCCTACTTCCGTCTGCCGGATTTAAGAAGCGGCTAGATGAACGATTTCTTTCATATCTGTATTATAAGCTACAGAAATAAGCGGCGACCATGCTTTAGCGAAACTTTACGCTCTATTTTTGCGATCTCTATCCATTGGCTGACTCTGGGCAGGACTGGCGATCGTTTAGCGCCACCAGCCGATTGCCGTCAACCAACTACGCTGGCAGTAAACCTTTCGTTGCTAGCCAGTCGCGATTGAACAGCTTCGATTGGTAACGACTGCCGCCATCGCATAACACAGTGACGATCGTGTGTCCTGCTCCAAGTCGTTTTGCCAGGGCGATCGCGGCTCCCACATTAATGCCTACAGAGCCACCCATAAACAGCCCGTCTTTTTCCAGCAGTTGATAGACCACACGCACGGCTTCAGTGTCGTCAATTTGAATGGCATCATCAGCGGGCGCACCTTGCATGTTGGCAGTCACGCGGCTGTTGCCAATGCCCTCGGTGATGGAATTCCCCTCTGATTTTGGTTCGCCTGTTTTGACATAGCTGTAGAGTCCACTTCCCATCGGGTCGGCAAGGACACATTGAATCTGTGGATTCTTTTCTTTGAGAAACAGCGAAACGCCTGCGTAGGTACCGCCTGTTCCCGTCGCAGCAACCCAGCCATCGATTTTTCCACCTGTTTGCGCCCAAATTTCGGGTCCCGTTGTGGCGTAATGGGCATGACGGTTTGCCAGGTTGTCGAACTGGTTTGCCCAAATCGCGTTTTCCATTTCTGAGGCGATTCTGCCAGAAAGCCTGACGTAATTATTGGGATCTTTGTAGGGCACGGCGGGAACGGTACGCACTTCGGCTCCTAGCGTCCGTAAGAGATCGATTTTTTCCTGCGATTGCGTTTCGGGAATGACGATCAGACATTTGTACCCTTTGGCATTGCAAATGTGCGCTAGTCCAATCCCTGTGTTGCCCGCGGTGCCTTCGACCACAGTCCCTCCAGGCTTGAGCAATCCTTTTGCTTCGGCATCTTGAATAATGTAGAGTGCTGCCCGATCTTTGACTGAGCCACCCGGATTGAGAAATTCCGCCTTGCCCAAAATTTCGCAGCCTGTTTCGTCGCTAAAGCTGTTGAGCCGAATCAGTGGTGTGTTGCCGATCGCGTCGATGAAGCCACTCTTGATATCCATGCTGAAAACTACCTACTAATTCCCTATAAAGATTTTGGCGTATGAGGAGTGGATTGGTGCTCTCTTTTTAGGCATAGCAGATTTGATTAGATGTAACAGATTTGAGCGACCACACCGAGTTCTACAATGTGTCCCATCGACACAGAAGCAACCATAAACAAAAAAACGGGTGCCACGCAACAGTTGTGTGACACCCGTTGAATTTTAAGCGAAACGTCGATCGTGACCAATGGCGCTTTCAGTTGGTTATGAGTAGCTGAAGTTGATGTAGAAGAACGCATTGGATAGCGTACCGCCAACACCACCATCCGATACTGTGAACTGGAAGGTTTCACTACTGCCGTTGCCGATGTAGTCGAAGCTGAGATTACCCGAGTCAATGTCTGCCTGGGTAAAGGCTTGCCCTGCGCTGACCTGGTTGCCATTGAGCCGCAGTACGCCAACGGTTGGATTGGGTACGGACGTGAGCGTGTAAGTCAGTTGGGCAGTCGTGTTATCCACATCTGTCACCTGGAGCAAGTCGCTGCCGATGACGGTCAGTGAAGGCACATCGCCAGCCAGGAGTAAGCCAGTATTGCTTACCAGCACGGGTGCATCGTTGACGGGATTGACGTTGATGTTGAAGATGCGGGTGTTTAATGTCGTGGTGCCATCTGAGACCTGGAAGAAGAAGGCATCGTTACCATTAGGCTCACCACCGTTGTGAACGTAGGTTAATGCGCCCTGGTCGATTTGCTGCTGCGTCACGGTTGCGCCGCCCACTAGTGCCGCCCCGTTTAGGAAGAGTGTGCCGGAGATGGGGACGGTTGGCAAGGTGTAGATGAGTTCGGACGTGAGGTTGTCGGGGTCGGACGTTCGCAGGAGGGTGTTGGTGAGGTTGAGCGTTGCGCCTTCATTCACAGTGGCAGGACCAGACGAGACGATCGTCGGTGCATCATTTGTATTCGTGATACTGATGTTGAACGTCCTGCTGCCTGTGTTTCCACCTGCGCCATCGCTCACCGCAAAGATGAAACTGTCGCTGGTGGTTTCGCTACCGTTATGGCGATAGGAGATGCGAGTGCTTTCGATATCTGCCTGGGTGAAGGTCTGTCCTATGGTGAGAGCACTACCGTTCAACCGCACGTTCCCGCTGTTGGGGGTGCTGCTCAGGGTGTACCTCAGTTGAGCCGTTGTGTTATCAGCATCACTGACACTCAGCAAGGTGGTGGAGATTGTACTCGTTCCCCCTTCGGTGAGGGTTAGCCTTGCGTTGTTGACGATCGCGGGCGCATCATTCACCGGGTTGATCACGATGTTGAAGGTGGCAGTGCCAGCGCCAGGAACGGTGATACTACCCGGTGTGTTATCAGCGACCGTGAAGGTAAAGCTATCGCTCGTCGTTTCGCTGCCGTTTTGGAGGTAGGAGAGATAGCCGCTATTGACATCTGCCTGAGTGAACGTGCCGCCAGCCGCCAGAGTCGCCGTAGTACCGCCGCCATTAGAAAGCCGTAAGCTGCCACTGGTGAGTGGATTGGGTGCGCTAAACAGCGTGTAGACGAGCAGATCAGGCGTATTGTCTACATCGGTGGTGCGAAGTTGAGAGTTGGTAATGACGCTAGAGGTGCCTTCGCTCAAGGTCAGCGATCGGTTCGTTAGCAAGACAGGTGCGTCGTTCACCGAGCTAACCGTGATGGCAACAGAGCCAGTAGCGATACCAGGTGAACCGGAACCCGTGTTGCCCTGGTCGTTGATGATGACACTCAGCGTGTCCGCACCGAAGTAATCCTGTCTACCGCGATAGGTCAGAGTGTTGAGTACTGGGGTCAGGGCTGCCAATGTGCCGCTGTAGGTGATAGCGCTTGTGCCGCTGCCTATGAGTGTGTTACCGCCGCCAACCGCACCGATCGTCAGGCTGCCGTTGCTGACCGCGAAGATGACCTGAACCGGGTTCGCTCCAGAGTCTACATCGGTCAGAGTGATCGCTCGACCCGCGTTGAAGACGAGATTGGTGTCTTCGTTGACGGTCTGTGCTCCAGGTACGGTCAAGGTTGGTGCATCATTGACCGCATTGACATTCACATTGATGGTCTTAATGTCGGTTAAGGGACCGCCAAAGCCAGCATTACCTTGATCATTTGCCCGGATGGTGATCGTGTCGGCTCCGTTGTAGTTGAGCCTGCCGCGATAGGTTAGATTGGCGATCGCGGTATTGATGTTATCTAGCGTGTCGGTGAGCGTGAGCGTTGTGCTGCCAGGCACGAGTGGATCGAGTGTCAGCGTTCCGTTGGTTGCGGTGAGCGTGACAGTGATGGGGTTGGGATTGGAGTCCGCATCGGTGATGTTGATTCCAGAGAGCAGCAGATTAGTATCTTCGTCTACCGTTTGGTTACCCGGTACGATGATCAGTGGTGCATCGTTGACGGCGCCGACGGTGATACCCAGCGTTCTGCTGTCGATGCCGATCGCGCCAGAGCCAGTATTGCCCTGATCGTTGGCGGTGAGCGTCAGCGTATCGGCACCATTAAAGTTCAGGTTACCACGGTAGCTGAGTCCAGACAGTGCCGCGTTGATGTCGGTGAGTGTGCCGCTGAAAGCAATGCTGCTGCTGTTATTGGAGCCAGCGGTGATGGTCAGTCCAGTAGTATTGCCCAGTTGGAGCGTCCCACTGTTGACAGCCAGGGTGACGACCAGCGCACTGCTGCCCGAATCGACATCGGTAAGGCTGATACCTGCGATCGCCAGCGTTGTATCTTCGCTGACTGTGGGCGGATTGGGCAGGGTGAAGACAGGCGCGTCGTTGACCGCAGTGACATTAATCGTGAAGGTCTGAAGCGTGGAACGATCAGCTCCGCCTAGAGCCGTGCCACCGTTGTCTCTAAGCTGCACAGTCACGATCGCTGTCCCATTAGCATTGGGAGCAGCTGTATAGATGAGGGTGCCTGTTGCAGGGTCGATCGTCGGTGCGACTGAGAACAGTGAGGGATTGTCTGTATTCACCAGGAAGTTGAGCGTCTGAGCCGCTTCATCGGCTGGTCCGGCTGAGATTGCGGTTGCCCAGCCAGCGATCGCTTGTGCGCCTGCATCTTCGCTGATGGTCTGATTCGCGCCCTTGATAAAGGACGGTGCATCGTTTACTGGGTTAGCGGTGATGGTAAAGGTGCTGGCGGGCGACGTATCGTTGCCACCGTTAGCAGTGCCGCCGTTATCGACCAGGTTGGTGGTCACCGTTGCCACGCCATTGGCATTGGGAGCAAGGGTGTAAGTTAAGTTGCCGCTGGGATCGATCGTCGGTGCGACGGTGAACAGGCTGGCATTGTTGTTGGACGTAATGAAGTTGAGCGTCTGACTCGACTCATTTGCCGGACCCGTCGAAATGCCCGTTGCCCAATTAACCGTTTGTGCTGCGGCATCTTCGTTGACAACTAGGTTAGGACCAGCCGTGAAGGACGGTGCATCGTTAACGGGAATGACATTCACCGCGATCGTTCTCTGAATGTTCAGCGCGCTGGAGGCACCGACTGCACCCTGATCGTCTACGTTGATGATGATGGCATCAGCACCAAAGTAGTTGGCATTGCCCTGGTAGCTAAGGGTTGCGAGTGCAGCCCGGATGCTGTCGATCGTCCCTGTAGCGGTGATTGTGCTGCTACCGTTTGTGGTGGTATTCACAAAAGTCAGCCCACCAGTTGTACCAAGCGTCAATGCGCCATTCGTAGCGGTCAGGTTGACTCTGACGGGGTTGGTACCCGAATCGGCATCAGTGGTATCAAGCAGACCTGCCAATGAGAGCGTTGCATCTTCTAAAACGGCTTGTGCCCCAGGAACGGTCAAAGTCGGTGCGTCATTAATGGGGTTAACAATCAAGTCGATCGTCCGTGTATCGGTCTGTGCTCCACCTGCCCCAGTGCTACCCTGATCCGTGACAGCAACGCTAATCGTATCGGGACCGTTGAAATTCAGGAGACCCTTATAAACCAGGCTACTCAGCGCATTGTTCACTGCCGTTAGCTGCCCGGTCAGCGTAACCAGGTTGGTGCCATTGTTGTTGACAGTCAAGCTGCCAGGATTGAGACTGAGCGTACCACCAGAGGCTGAGAGCGTTACAACTAGAGGATTACCACCGATATCTGCGTCACTAACACTAATCAGTTTTGACCCTGTGAATGCCAGCGGGAGATCCTCATCAACTGCCTGGAAGCCCGGAACGGTCAGCGCTGGAGCGTCATTGACAGGTGTCACGTTGATGCTGAAAGTGGTGAGAGCGATCGTGCCTGTCGAGTTATCCGACGCGGTAAAGCTAAAGCGATCGGTGGTCGTCTCCGTTCCATCATGGGTATACGAGAGGCTGTTGCTGGCGATGTCTGCCTGTGTAAAGGTTTGACCTGCCAATAGAGTGGCAGCGCCGAGTTTCAGGCTACCTCGGGTTGTGCCAGCGCTCAGTGTATAAGTCAACGGTCCGGGACCGTCATTGTCGGTGATGGCGAGAGCCGTGCTGGCGATCGTGCTCGTCGCTCCTTCTGCCAGCGTCAGCCCCAGATTGTTAGAAATGCCAGGGGCATCGTTCACAGGGGTAATCGCAATGTTGAAGACGCTCGGACCTACAGGCGTTGTCACCACACCATCCGTTACGTTGAAGGTAAAGCTATCCGACAGCGATTCAGTACCATTGTGCTGATAGACCAGTTGCCCGCTGTTCAAATTCGCTTGCGTAAAGCTAGTCACTGGACTACCAGCCAACAGCAACGTGCCGCTTGTGGGAGGGTTGGTCACGCTGTAAACCAGGCTTGTTGACGGCGGACTGTCACCATCGCTGACCTGTAGCACGCTACTGCTGATGGTAGTCAACGCACCTTCCAGTAACGTAATGCCGCCATTGGAAACCAAAACAGGCGCATCATTGACAGGGGTAACGGCAATGTTGAAGGTCGTGAGCGCAAGTGTGCCTGTAGAGCCATCAGAGGCTGTAAAGGTAAAGCTATCGGCTGTTGTTTCGGAACCGTCGTGGGTATACGAGAGACGGTTGCCTGTAATATCTGCCTGGGTGAAGGTCTGCCCTGCCGCAAGGGTGGCTGTGCCCAGTTTTAGCGCACCTCTGGTCGTGCCAGTGCCCACTGTGTAGGTTAAGGAACCCGGACCATCGTTATCGGTGATCAATAAAGCAGTATTGGCGATCGTGCTCGTTCCCGCTTCCGCCAGCGTCAAACCGACGTTATTAGCCAGTCCAGGCAGATCATTCACCGGGAGCACAGAGACGTTGAAGGTTCTCGCTGCAACGATCGCCGTACCATCGCTGAGTGTGAAGCTGAAACTATCCGAAATGGATTCACTACCGTCATGCACGTACTTGAGTTGCCCACCTGCCAGATCAGCCTGCGTGAAGCTAGTTACAGTCGTTGCCCCCAAAACCAGGCTGCCATGAGCAGGTGTCGAAGCGGTGTAGGTGATCTGTGGGTCTAAATTATCGACATCGGCGGCGCTCAACAGCGTGGTGGTAATACTGCCAGTCGCGCCCTCCGAAAGCGTCAGACCAACGTTGGATAAGAGTGTCGGGGCATCATTGACCGGAGTCACCGCAATACTAAAGGTTGTACTGGGAATCACCGCTCCAAATGGGTCAGATGCCGTAAAGCTAAAGCTATCGCTGGTGGTTTCACTGCCGTTGTGCTGATACGTCAGGCGATCGAGCGTGTTGATATCCTGCTGCGTAAAGGTTTGCCCTGCTGTCAAAGCGGTGCCATTCAGCTTCAAGTCGCCATTCAGCGGCTTCTGACCCAGGGTATATTTCACTTGAGGCGGTGGACTGTCTGGGTCAGTGACTTGCAGCAGCGCGCTACCAATACTGGCGGTTGTGCCTTCGCCGATCGTCAAGCCTGCATTCAGACTGAGCACAGGTGGCGAGTTGACGGGTGAAACAATGATGTTGAAGGTTGAGTCAGTGGTAACAGTGGTGCCATCAGAGACACGGAAGACGAAACTGTCGCTGTTGGTCTTACTACCGTTGTGGTTATAGAGGATGCGATTGTTGTTAACATCTGCCTGCGTGAACGTACCGTTAGCGGTCAGTGCGTTGGTGCCCACAAAGAGTGTACCGTTGATGGGTGCTGTGCCCAACGTGTAGATAATTTGGTCTGGAAGCTGCGGCGAGATGGCGGTTCCTGTAAATTCAGCATCGCTGGTTTGCAGCAGCGCCGACGTGATGATGGGAGCCGCACCTTCAGTAACGGTCAACCCTCGATTTGAAATTAAGATGGGAGCGTCGTTAACGGGCGTAACAGAGAGGCTGAAGGTCTGCGGTGAAAGTACGACAGTGCCACCTGCTCCGTCGGTAGCGGTAAATCTAAAGCTATCGTTGGTCGTTTCAGACCCATTATGGCTGTAGCTTAGCTTCGTGCCGCTAGTGATATCTGCCTGCGTGAAGGTGCTTCCTGCGGCGATCGCCGTATTATTCAGCAGTAAGCTACCATTGCTCGGCGCACTGTTGAGGCTATAAATCAACTGCGCTGCCGATTGCTCGACATCAGCTACAAGCAGATTCAAGCTCGAAAGGCTGGCGGCTGCACCTTCACTGAGCGTCAATGCCGTGTTAATTGATAGCGTGGGTGGATCGTTAACAGGAATTGTATTGATGGTGAAAGTTGTGTTAGCAACAGTCCCACCAACGCCATCGGACACGCTGAAGACAAAGCTATCAGTGAGCGTTTCACTGCCATTCTGGTTATAGCTGAGCTTGCCAGCATCAATGTCAGCCTGCGTAAAGATGCTGTTTTGAGCGATCGCGGCTCCATTCAAGCTCAAAGCGCCCTTGGTGCTATCAGGCGGTACGACTAGCGTGTACGCCAGTTGAGCGGGCGTATTGTTCTCATCTGTTACCTGCAACAAAGTATTGCTAATGGTCAACGCAGAGCCTTCGCTGAGCGTCAACGCGTTATTGCTAAGGAGTACAGGTAAATTATTGGCGCTAATATTCAGGTCATAGGCACTACTGCCAGCCGTGGCAGCAACCTGAATATAGTAGGTTCCCGCGACCAGACCATTGACTGTAAATGATTCTGCGGCATTGCCACCGTTAGCAGAACTGGCGACGACTCCGCCAAAGGCATTGTATAGCTGTAGATCTAAGTTGCCATTCAGGGCACCACCACCTAAGCCAGTCAGCGCCAAACTGAGTTGCGTAGTGCTACCAAGAGAGAACTGATAGTAATCATTCACATCGGTGGTGCTGACCGTATCACGGTAGGTGCCGTTGCCGTTGACAGGACCGATCGAAAAGGCAGTTGTCGTGGTGTTACCAGCCGCATCCGCACGGACAACAGGGAGCGATCGGCTGAAGGGGGGTGTCGCGCGCCAGTTTGTATCAATCGTGATGGGCAGATCTGCCGCTGAGAGAAAGGTTGTGCCCTTAAGAAACCAAACAACATTTTGACCCGTTGCGAAATTGCGCCAGAGCAGGTCTGAATTGCCATCATCGTTTAAGTCAACAGCCCCCTGTATCTGCCAGTTAAGGTCTCCTACAGCGGGCAGCACATCCGCCACGCCAACTCTCGTTGTGCCATTCATCAACCAAACGAAGTTGTTAACATTTGACGGTGTGTAGTCACGCCACAAGATATCAGGATTGCCGTCATTGTTAAAGTCAGCGACTGCCTGAATGCGATAGCTGGGACCTAATGGCTCTATGAATACACTTGAGGCGAGCGTTAGTCCTCTGATAAACCACACAGAATTTTGCCCAGTCGCAGAGTTCCGCCAAAGAAGATCGCTAGTACCATCACTGTTGAAGTCGCCCGATCCCTGGATCTTCCAATTTGGGTCTCCAACCGCTTGGATATTGACGCTGGAGACTCGCGTTGTCCCATCCATGACCCAGATTACATCTTCTCCAGTCGCATAATTGCGCCAAGCAATGTCAGTGTTTCCGTCGGCATTGAAGTCTCCGGTTGCTTGAATTGCCCAGTTCAGATCTCCTACCCCTTGAATATTCAAACTGGAGACGCGCGTAATCCCATCCATTACCCAGACGGTGTTCTCGCCGGATTTGTAGTTACGCCAGACAATGTCTGTCTTGGTATTGCTATTGGCTGCGACGTTAAGACTGTAGTTAGTGCTGGGTGTTGTGGTGAGCGGGTTGAGCGGATCGGTGGCGGGTCCTGGAAGCACACGAATATAGTAAGTACCCGGGTCAAGAATATTATTAATCGACTCCGCTAACGTACCCGTGTTGCTCGAACTCAGCAGGGAGCCATCTGTACCTGTAGCGATCGCCCCAGTGCTGGTCAGAATCTCAACATCCGCATTTGCACTTAAGCCCGCCAGCGATAGCGTGAAGCTGCTAGTGCGAGAAAGTTTGAAGCTGTAGTAGTCATTAGCATCGAGAATACCAGCGTCAACACCGATGAATTCGGTTGACGTTTGTGTACTGACGATCGGAAAAATCTGCTTAGCGGTCGCTAAAGTGTTACCAACGGAATCTGCGGGCATCGCTTATCACACCTACAATGGCTTCGCTATAGTGCCCGACTCCTCATCGTTAGCTAACAAAGTAACGATTATTTTCGTATATCTTTACAAAAAACTTGTTTTGTGTACGCAAAAGCCAGGGTTTCTACGTAGAAACCCTGACCAGCAATACCGAGCATGGCGGCAGTAGCAAATATAACGTTGACATCCGTAGGTCGTCTTCTAGACTGATGCCTGCTGCCGCTGATAGAGAGACCAGTACAAGCCTTTGCTCCGCAGCAACTCGTCATGAGTTCCCTTTTCCACCAGCACCCCTTTCTCTAGCACCACGATCAAATCAGCCCGTTTCAGTGGTGCAAAGCGGTGAGCAATCAAGAAAACGGTACGGTTTTGTGACACTTTTTGAATATTCTGCAAAACCTGCTGCTCCGTTTCGGCATCCAGAGCGCTCGTTGCCTCATCCAGCACCAAAAGCGGCGCGTTAGAGAGGAAGAGCCGTGCCAGAGCTATCCGCTGACGCTGTCCGCCGGAGAGTGCCGTGCCCCGTTCGCCAACGCTGGTTTCGTAGCCGTGCTGCAATTCACTAATAAAGTCGTGAGCAACTGCCAGCCGAGCCGCTTCGATCACCTGTTCGGCACCAATGTCTGGATGTCCGAGACTGATATTTTCTAGCACCGTTCCATTAAAGAGAAAATCTTCTTGCAACACCACAGCAACCTGTTGGCGTAGTGAGGATAAGTCGGCGCTCTTAATGTCGAACCCGTCAATTAAAATGCGACCGGATTCGATGGCATATAGGCGTTGAATCAGCTTGGAGAGCGTACTTTTGCCAGAGCCACTGCGCCCAACGACTCCCACTAGCATCCCTGGCTGCACGCTGAAGGAAATGCCGCGCAGCACTGGCTCTTGCGTTGGGTAGTAGCGGAAAAAGACTTGATCGAATGTCATTTGCCCCTGCAAGGGCGGCAGCACTAAGCCAGAACCCGCTTCAGCTTCAGGAGCAGTATTGAGAATATCACCGATACGATCGACCGACAGGAGCACTTGCTGGAGATTTTGCCAAAGCTGCACCAGCCGCAGCAGCGGTCCCGTCATTCTGCCGGACAGCATTTGGAAGGCAACCAGTTGACCGATCGTGAGCTTCTGTTCAATCACCAGCTTGGCACCAAACCAAAGAATCACCAGGTAGGAAAAATTGGTTAGAAAATCGGCAATATTGTTGCTGATGTTAGAAGTAGTAGACGCTTTAAAGCCTGTGCGGATGAACCGAGCAAACAGCCCTTCCCAGCGATCGCGCGCCACGCGTTCGGCAGTATGCGCTTTCACTGCCTGAATCCCAGTAATCGTTTCGACCAAGAAGGATTGGCTATCGGCACTGCGGTTGAAGGTTTCATTCAGCCACTTTCGTAAAATTGGGGTTACGGTCAACGTCAGTAGCGCAAAGAACGGCACCATAGCCAGTGAGACAAAGGTGAGCGGAATGCTGTAAGCAAACATAATCACCAGATAGACCACGGCGAAGACGGCATCCAGAATGACCGTTAGCGCTGTCCCAGTCAGGAATTGGCGAATGTTTTCGAGTTCTTGCACACGGGCAACCGTGTCGCCCACACGTCGCGCCTCAAAGTAAGACAGCGGCAGGCGCATTAAATGCCGAAACAGTTGGGCAGAGAGGCTCAGGTCAAGCCGTCGTGCGGTGTGCGTAAAAATGAAGAGACGCAAAATGCCCAAGCCCGCTTCAAAAAATGCTACACCGAAAAGGGCAAACGCCATGACATCCAGTGTGGAAAGGCTGCCCTGCACCATGACACGATCGATCACAACCTGTGTGATCACGGGTGTTGCCAGCCCCAACAGTTGCAGCGTGAAGGATGCCAGCAGCACCTCACCCAGCAGTGTACGATAGTTCCAAATGGCAGGTAAGAACCAGGCAAGGCTGAAGTTTTCTTGCTTCTGAATCGGGTCGATCTGCCAGAGTTGCCCATCCCAAACGCGTTCGACCAGCGATCGCGGGATGCTTTCACACGTCCGACTGGGGTTGAGCGGGTCGGCGACAATGAGCCGATCGCCCTTGACCGCGTACGCCACCACCCAGTGAGTGTTCGACTCGCTTGCAGCCCGCACAGAACGAGGCAAAATTAAGTTCGAGCCATTCGCAGCACCCCCGTTTGCACCACCAGACTGATCGTGCCACTGCATGAGGGCTGGCAGTCCAAGCTGACGTAGATTAGTCCAGGCAGTGTCAATGCGCCGCAGTTGTAGCCCGACTTTTTCGGCGGCTTCCACAACTTCAGCCGATCGCTGTCCCCGTACTTGGCGTTGCACCCACTCCAACTGAGCCGGAATTTGGAAATGGCTGGCTGCCATCGTTAAACAGGCGGCTGCGGTATTAATTCCCGCGACAAAGGGAAAGCCAGAGACAGGTTGCGGGGTTTCTGTCGTTTGGGGCAAATGGCGATTGCGTTGGAGTGCCCAAAAGCGCTCTAGCTCGGCTGAGAAAACCTGATCCCACAGCTCAACGCTCCACTGTGCGATGACCACATCTTTGTCTGCCGCGCGAGCCTTCCAAAAACCGGGGAGATCCAGGCGATCGCCCAACCAATCACCTTTTTTGAGCATGGTTGACTTCCCTTCTTCGGGCACCAGTCGCACCTTGCCACTCACCACCAGCAGTTGGAGACCCGGCTCATCGGTCGACCAGAGCATATCCCCCAGGCTAAACTGACGAATCGTTGCAGCTTGCTTAAACTGCACCTGCTGATCGGGGTTTAGAAACGAGAGTGGCGGTACATCCCAGGGTAGATTGGTCGCTAATTCGTTGGCAATCATTCGTTCACCTGCAGCTTAACGGTCATGGTCTGGATTTTTTCTGACAGCCATTTCTCAAACAATTCGTTCTGCATTGCTTGCCGCAGTTGACTATCTTCTAACGTTGCGGGTAAAAATTGCTCGACTCGAAAGATCGCCCAAAATTTTTCAAGTTCGATTGGTCCAACCATTTCGCCCGGACTAGACGCATCGATCGCGGCTCTCAGCGCATCAGGCAGCGTCCCCCGGCTTACCGGACCCATCATGCCATTGGCAACCCGCTCATCAGCCGTTGAGTACTCCCGCGCTAGCTGCTCAAAATTTGCCCCTTCTGCAATCTGACTGTGCAGTTCTTCTGCCAGTTCTTTGCTGGCAACGACAATGCGAGACAGCACCACACGATCGAAAAAGACTTTGCGCTCGATAAAATGTTCTGGCAAGCGATCGTTCGTCACCTGTGCCTTCAGTTTTTCAAGCTTGAAACTACCGACAATCTGGCTATGAAACTGCTCATAGTTCAAGCCGTTGCGGGTCAGCCACTCCTGAAAGACCTTGCTATCCGTCAACTGCTGCTGTAACCGAAAATCGATCACCGACTGTTCAACGATCGCAGGGCTAATCTCAATATCTTGTCTGGTTTCCAGCGCCTGCTCCAGAACGTACTGCCGTAGAATATCGCCGACGAAGGCTTGCAACTTGCCTGCTGCTTGCAGATAGCGCAAACATTGCCGTAGAGGAAGGGGCTGGTCATCAACGACTAACAAGGCTTTCGATTCCGCTGCTTGTGATTCCATGGAGTAACTAAGTCGGTAAGGTCTAGTAGTCTGTTGTTATCTTGCCCGAATTTACAGTGGCAATACCGAAAATGCAGGTAAGTTTTTACGAAGATCTCATAGTAATGCTGCTGTTGTTACAGCAAATTCCCTGAGTGTGGCAAGTCTTGGCAGTAGAGTCCAACCGCATTTTTACTGAGGCAGTCCGCTTCTATGGGTGGGGAGCCAGCATGAGACGTTAAATATGTCTTAAGACTCAAATCGTCTTTGACTTTCGTGACTTTGTTAACACGCTCTTTAAGCTTTTAGGCTACGATCGCATATAGACCCAGACTCCGACTGGGAAACCGGGCTTTTATGGCATAATGGTAAACTGTTGAACTGTAGCTGATGTAACTTACACAGGAAAAACGCTTATGACTCTTCAACTAGGCGATACCGTCCCAGACTTTACTCAAGAGTCCAGCGAAGGATCGATCGCCTTCTACACCTGGGCAGGCGATAGCTGGGTCGTCCTCTTTTCGCATCCGGCTGACTATACGCCTGTTTGTACTACTGAGTTAGGCGAAGTCGCAAAACTCAAGCCTGAATTTGACAAGCGCAACGTGAAAATTTTGGCGCTTAGTGTCGATCCAACCGATTCTCATGAGGGATGGATCGCTGATATCAACGAAACACAAAAGACGACCGTGAACTATCCGCTGCTGGCAGATGCCGATCGCAAAGTCTCTGACTTGTACGGCATGGTTCACCCTAACGCCAACGCCAAAGTGACTGTTCGCACCGTGTTCGTCATCGATCCTCAGAAAAAACTGCGGTTGACGCTGACCTATCCGCCCAGCACCGGACGCAACTTTGTTGAAATCCTGCGGGTGATTGACTCCTTGCAGTTGACTGATAACTACGGCGTGGCAACACCTGTGAACTGGAAAGATGGCGATGATGTCGTGGTGGTGCCATCCATTTCCACTGAAGATGCTAAGAAGAAGTTTCCGAAAGGACTGACCGAAGTGAAGCCCTACCTACGGATGACACCTCAACCAGACAAGTAAGAAGTTACAGTCACGCATCTTACTTGTAGGGTGGGCAATGCCCACCCTTTTTTGTGCTTAATCGTTGAGTGTGAGGGCGTTGCAACGGCTGGAAGGTGCCAACAAGCCGTGTCTCGCTCGTGACGGTATTACACAAGCTGGAAGCGAGCGTTACTTTTTAATTCGCTAGACTCAAAGGTTTGTACCCACCCAATGAACGCGGCATCAATCACGGCATGTGGCTGAACGAGCAACGCAACGTAGTGAGCTTTTTGCTTGACGACCACCGCTGAATGGGTGGTACCAAGGATAGTGGCGTGATGGAAGCCTTCTAATTGGAGGGAAGACATGAGCAGCGATCGTAGACCGAGCGCTTGAAAAATTGTCTGCACCCAACTCACATTGTCGTCTTCGGGAGTCGTAAAGTACTCTTTGGGGAGACCGTTCAGGTCAAAAATAGCGGCACCCACAACGTCATCAGAATAAGTCATAGGTAAATTAGGAGCCAATGAAGGATGCTGTAGTGGTCGTTCGGCAAGGCTGTACATAAGCGTACTCATAATGTAATTTCTATTGCCCGCATGGCTATTAGCTGTAGCAGATTGAGACATCTATTTGCATGGCAACATTGAAGGTACAGATTCAATGCTGTGCGTGTGATCTGATACTTGCAATCTTGTGATCTCAGTTTAGAGAACAGGAGCCAACATTGCGACCGTGAAATCCTCATGTGAAGTAGCGCTTGTGTGGCTCGATCGCTCACAAGGATGAATGTCAACCTGAACGGCTCATACGTTGGCTGTGGAACTCTTAGACGTTCAGCGGGTCTATTACCTTGAGAGCTTTGATTCAAGGTTTTGCCGATGATTTCGACAGCATTTAAGGTTGGGGCAGTGAGCGCACTCGCGATCGCAAGCAGTCTAACGTTTTCCGTAGCGTCCCAAGAGATTGGTTTAGCGTCAACATTGCCAGTGCCATCGCAAAAGCGACTCGCCCAGGCTCCAGCATCCTTACAGACGCTAGAGCAAGCAGTTTTGACACAAATTAACCAGTACAGATCTAGCCGTAAACTACCGCCGCTTGCGTTAGACACACGCATCAGTGACCAAGCGCGGGGGCACAGTCAGGCAATGGCAAACGGTCGTGTGACCTTTAGTCACGATGGCTTCCAGCAACGAGTCGCAGCGATCGCGCGTACCATTCCATACAACCGTGCCGCAGAAAATGTTGCTTACAACCAGGGCTACAGCGATCCGGTGCGTCAAGCAGTGCAGGGCTGGCTAAAAAGCACTGGTCATCGCCAAAACATCGAAGGCTCGTTCAATTTGACGGGCATTGGCATTGCCCAAAATGCAAAGGGAGAATACTACTTCACCCAGGTCTTTATCCGCCGTCGTTAATCCGATCGTGATCAGTCTCTAAGCGTGTAGACACGCTTAGATATCGAGGTCAGTCAAGTTAAGCTTCGGTGCGTTTGCTTCAATGAATTCACGACGAGGAGCGACCCGATCGCCCATCAGTACCGTAAAGATGCGATCGGCTTCGGCAGCATCTTCAATCTCAATACGCTTAAAAGTACGGCTTTCTGGATTCATCGTGGTGTCCCAAAGCTGCTGCGGCATCATTTCACCCAACCCTTTGAAGCGCTGGATGTCGTACTTAGCGTTTTCGGGAAAACCAGCGATAATCTGGTCTCGTTCACGCTCGCTGTAGCAGTAGTTGTGGTTACGCCCCCGCTCAATCTTATAGAGTGGCGGGCAGGCAATGTAGATATAGCCTTGATCCACCATCGATCGCTGGTAGCGGTAGAAAAAGGTGAGCAATAGCGTCCGGATGTGGGCACCATCCACGTCTGCGTCGGTCATGATCACGATGCGGTGATAGCGGAGGTTGGACGCATCGAAGTCTTCACCCTTAATGCCCAACCCCAGGGCGGTAATGAGCGCCTGAATCTCTGTATTCTTGTAGATCTTGGAGTCGTCCGTTTTCTCGATGTTGAGAATTTTGCCCCGCAACGGCAGAATTGCCTGAAAGCGTCGATCGCGCCCTTGTTTCGCACTACCGCCCGCAGAATCGCCTTCGACAATAAAGATTTCCGATTCGGAGGGATCTCTAGAGCTACAGTCTGCCAGTTTGCCGGGTAGCGTAGATGACTCCAGCACCGACTTCCGTCGCACCAATTCGCGCGCTCGTCGTGCCGCTTCGGCAGCATTGAACGCCTGAATCGCTTTCTCTAGAATGGCATCGGCAACAGCGGGACGAAACTCCAGGTATTCCGTCAGCACTTCACCTACCAGAGAATCCACAATACCCCGGACTTCCGTGTTACCCAGCTTTGTCTTCGTTTGCCCTTCAAACTCAGGGTTGGGTACTTTGACCGAAATCACGCCTGTCAAGCCTTCGCGGACGTTTTCCCCTGCCAGGTTAGAGTCACCTTCTTTGAGCTTGTTGCGCTTACGAGCGATCGAGTTCATCGTTCGCGTCAATACTGCTTTCAAGCCTTCTAGATGGGTGCCGCCGTCGATCGTGCGAATGTTGTTCGCAAAGCCCAACAGGTTGTCGCTGTAGGCATCGACGCACCATTGCAGCGCCACTTCGACCTGCACGTTGTTACGCTCACCCTGCACAAAAACGACCTCGTCATGCAGCGCTTGCTTATCGCGGTTCATGTAGGCGATGTACTCGCGGATGCCGCCCTCGTAAAAATAGGTTTCAACATGCGGCTCATCGCTTTTAATGACATCCAGACGATAATCGGTAAACGTGATTCGCACACCGCCGTTGAGGTATGCCAACTCGCGCAAGCGTCCCGACAAAGTGGCATAGTCGAACTCAATAGTCGTCGTAAAAATCTCGGCATCTGGCTTAAAGGAAACGGTTGTGCCTCGCCGCACTTCCGTACTGGGATGCTCGACCAGTTCGGTCACGGCTGCACCCCGTTCAAAGCGCTGCACGTGTACCTTATCCTCGCGCCAAACGCTGACCTCAACCCACTCAGAGAGGGCATTGACCACCGAAATACCAACCCCATGAAGCCCGCCTGAAACTTTATAGCCACCATCGCCGAACTTGCCGCCTGCGTGAAGGATGGTCAGAACCGTTTCAACGCCAGATTTTCCCGTGCGAGGGATAATGCCTGTGGGAATACCACGACCGTCATCTTCAACCGTGACTGAACCATCGGCATTGAGTGCCACCTGAATGGCGGTACAGTAACCTGCCAGCGCTTCATCGACGGAATTATCAACGACTTCATAGACTAGATGGTGAAGCCCCCGTGGTCCGGTCGTGCCAATATACATACCGGGACGCATCCGTACAGCTTCAAGACCTTCTAAGACTCGAATCTGCTCGGTATCGTAATTGTTCGTCATGGATGAGGCGCTCCAATAGTTAGCCTGAGGCTGTCGCAGACTTCATAATAGCAAAATCTATCAAAATTATAACACAAAAGGGTTTTAAGCGCTTTTAGAGCAATTTCAAGCGTCATTTGTGATAGGGATGGATCAACCTCTTTTGCCGCTGCCGTTGACCGCTACTTCTAGTTTAGTCAACCATAGTACAGATGAACCACATCTGGTGGTCGTTTGCGGTGCGACGGCGACGGGGAAATCGGGTCTAGCGATCGCCCTCTCACAGCGCCTCCGTGAAACAAAACTCATTGATTCTGTCATTCTCAGCGCCGATTCGCGCCAAGTGTATCGAGACTTTAACATCGGCACCGCTAAGCCTTCGATCGCCGAACAGCAGCAGGTGCCACACTATTTGATCGACCTCTGTGATCCGACGGAGACGTTGACGGTGGCGGAGTATCAGCAGCAGGCGCAGGGGTTGATTGAGGGAGTCGGGAGTCGGGAGTCGGGAGTCGGGAGTAGAAGGCAAGCGGAGGGAGCAGGGGAAGCGGAGGAAGCAGAGGAGCGGGGAAGTAGGCATCAGAAGTCAAAACTCGAAACTCGAAACTCTTTAGCGAAGCGGCACGAACTGCTACTCAAAACTCTTCCCTTATTCCCCATTCCCCACTCCCCACTCCCCACTCCCCTTCTTCTCGTCGGCGGCACCGGACTCTACATCCGCTCGATCGTTCGTGGGTTGAAGATTCCACGAGTCGCGCCGCAGCCAGAGTTGCGATCGCAGCTTCAGTCACTCGGTCAGCCACAACTGTATGCATTCTTGCAGCAGGTTGATCCGGACGCGGCAAGCAAGATTCATCCCAATGATCAGGTGCGGACACTGCGATCGCTGGAAGTTTTCTATGTGACGGGACAGCCCATGTCAGTGCAACAGGGTGAGCAACCGCCGACCTATCCCATTCTGCAAATTGGGTTGGATTGTCAAAGCGTGGAGGAGAGCGATCGGCGGATTGCCCAGCGAACCGAACAAATGGTAGACGCTGGTTTCGTTAATGAAGTGCAATCCCTCTGTCAAAAATATGGCGCTGACTTACCGCTACTCAACACGCTGGGGTATGGGGAATTTAGGCAGTATCTAGCGGGTGATTGCTCACTGGCGGAGGCAAAAGCACTAACAATCTTACATACACGCCAGTTTGCCAAGCGTCAGCGCACCTGGTTTCGGGCTGATCCCGCGATCGAGTGGTTTGATGCTGATCGTCCCGATTTACTCGAACAGGTTTGGCAGCGCGTACAAGAGTTTCTGGCAAATCGTCAATAATAGGAAGACGGCAGTAAAAACACAATCGATCGCACCGTTGCACGTCTGAGGTTGAAGCTATGTCGCAGCTATATCCCACTCAAGCAGAAACCATCTACCCCGACAGCGATGGCAATCCGATGGCAGACAACACAGAGCAGTTTCAGTGGATTGTGGTCATTAAAGAAAACCTGGAACTGCTGTTTGCCAATCTGCCCGATATCTTTGTAGCGGGCGATTTGCTGTGGTATCCCGTCGAAGGCAATCCCAAAATTCGTACAGCTCCCGATGCGATGGTGGTCTTTGGCAGACCCAAAGGACGGCGCGGCTCGTATCAGCAGTGGAAGGAAGAGGGCGTTGCGCCGCAAGTCGTGTTTGAAGTGCTGTCACCGGGCAATCGCAGGGTCGAAATGGAACGCAAGCTTTTGTTCTACGATCGCTACGGCGTGGCAGAATATTATACCTATGATCCCGACACAAACGCTTTAGAGGGTTGGCTGCGATCGGATGGCTATTTAGATGTGTTGACTGTCACAAACGGCTGGGTTAGCCCACGGCTCGGCATTCGCTTTGTACCATCAGAAGAGACGCTCCAAATCATCCGTCCAGATGGTAAACCCTTTTTGACCTTTGTGGAGCTAGGTCAACGACTGGAGCAGGAACAGCAACGGGCAGAAGACGAACGCCAACGAGCCAACGAAGAACAGCAACGAGCCGAGGCATTAGAGGATCTGTTGCAGCGCTATCGCGATCGCTTTGGCGAATTGCCAGAGTAAAGGCAGGAGGCAGAAGGCAGAAGGCAGAAGGCTAAAAACTAAAGGCTAAAACTCAAAACTCTCCCCTGCTTCCCCTGCTTCCCTTGCTCCCCCTGCCTCCTAATCCCCACTCCCCACTCCCCACTCCCCACTCCCATGCTCACCCAAGAACCTAAGCAGGATACAAAACGCGATTGGCAGCCGATCGTCCGCGAGTTTGAGGCAATCTTGGGCAAAAACGGTGTGGTTCGCAAACGTGAGGAGCTGCTGGTCTATGAATGTGATGGGCTGACGAGCTATCGCAATCGTCCGTCTGTCGTCGTGTTGCCTCGCACTACCGAAGATGTAGCCGCTGTGGTGAAGGTATGCGATCGACACTCCATCCCCTTCGTTGCTCGTGGTTCTGGCACAGGACTTTCCGGTGGTGCGCTGCCAACCGATGATTGCGTCCTCATTGTCACAGCGCTGATGAAGCGCATTCTTGATATTGACCTGGAAAATCAGCGAGTTGTCGTCCAGCCTGGAGTGATCAATAACTGGGTGACGCAAGCTGTGAGCGGCGCTGGTTTTTATTATGCGCCTGACCCGTCCAGCCAAATCATCTGTTCCATTGGTGGCAATGTCGCCGAAAATTCTGGTGGCGTTCACTGCCTCAAATATGGTGTGACCACGAATCATGTGTTGGGGCTGAAGTTGGTTTTGCCGGATGGTGCGATCGTGGATGTAGGTAGCACCATCCCCGAAATGCCGGGATATGATCTCACCGGACTATTTGTGGGATCAGAAGGCACCCTCGGCATCGCCACCGAGATCACCCTCAAGATTCTCAAAGCGCCTGAATCTGTGCGCGTCCTGCTGGCAGACTTCACCAGTATCGAAGCCGCAGGTGCAACTGTCTCAGACATCATCAGCGCTGGCATCATTCCCGGCGGCATGGAAATGATGGACAACTTCAGCATCAACGCGGTGGAAGATGTCGTGTGTACGAACTGCTATCCCCGCGATGCCGAAGCAATTCTGCTCATTGAGGTTGACGGGCTGGAAGTGGAAGCAGCAACCAACAGCCAGCGAATTGAAGCCATCTGTCGTCAAAATGGCGCTCGTAGCGTGCGAATTGCCACCGATGCTGATGAGCGGTTGACGCTGTGGAAGGGGCGCAAAGCCGCCTTTGCCGCTATGGGCAAAATCAGCCCCGATTACTACGTGCAGGACGGCGTAATTCCCCGTACCAAGCTGGAATATGTGCTGAAAGAAATCGCCACCTTAGGCGAAATGCACGGCTACAACGTGGCAAATGTGTTTCACGCAGGCGACGGCAACTTGCATCCCTTAATTCTCTACGACAATGCTGTGCCGGGTGCTTTAGAACAGGTGGAAGCATTGGGTGGCGCGATTCTCAAGCTCTGTGTGCAGGTCGGCGGCAGCATCTCAGGCGAACACGGCATTGGCGCTGATAAGCGTTGCTACATGCCCGAAATGTTCACTGCTGCTGATTTGGAAACGATGCAATGGGTACGCCAGACGTTTAACCCAAAAGAACTTGCTAACCCTGGCAAAATCTTTCCCACACCGCGTACCTGTGGTGAAGGGGCAGGTGCAGGCGTGGCAAAACAATTTGAGGGCGTGGAACAGTTTTAGCCGATCGCCCTCACTCTTCCTGCTGGCGCTTTTTGCGAATGTCGTCCAAAATCTTTCCCAGTTCTTCGGTTTCATCTAACGAAGTTGGTGGCGGCATCGTTACTAAAGCAGGTTCTGCCTTAAGCCTGTCCATAAGCGCATAGAATGCTGTTTGATCATCCCGATACTCAAAGAAATAGGATAGCAATTCCTTGCGATTCATCTCTTGAAAGTTGGGTTGACTCATGGAGTTTCATCCACCGATTTGGGACATGGTGCGGCTGTAGGTGCCTGTGGTGCCAGAATCGCGTTCTTTGTAGTTAATTTCGGGTTTGAGTTCGAGCAAATCGCGCACCTGTTGGCGGAGTTCATGGAGCGGCACGCCCGATCGCAGTCCAGCCTTCAAATCAAGCTGCCCCGTTTCGTTAAGCAGGCAGGGACGCAGCCAACCATCGGCAGAAAGGCGCATTCGGTTGCAGCGATCGCAGAAGCATTCAGACATTTGGCTAATAAAGCCGAGCGTGCCTTTTGCGCCAGGAATTTGAAACACATCGGCGGGACCGTTGCCACGCACCTGCCCATCGGTTAGTCCCCAGCGATCGCGAATGCGTTGCCGGAGTGCTTCAGAGCTAACCCAACCGCGATCGCTAAACAGGTAATTGTTGCCGATCGGCATGAACTCAATGAAGCGGATATGCCATGCGCGATCGATACTCAAGGCTGCCAAGTCCAACACTTCCTGATCATTCACGCCAGGAATGACCACTACATTAAGCTTGAGTGGATTGAAGCCAACTCGATACGCTTCCTGAATACCGTCCCACACTTGCTGCCAGCGTGAGCGTCCGTGATGACCGATAATTTGATCAAACACTTCTGGTTGCAGCGAGTCCAGGCTAATGTTGATGCGTCGTAAGCCTGCGTCGTAAAGAGCTTGTGCCATCCCAGCCAGCAAGAAGGCATTCGTAGTCATGGACAGATCTTGAGTTTCGGGAAACTGGGCGATCGCCCGTACAATGTCCACCACGCCTGGACGAATCAACGGTTCACCGCCTGTCAGCCGAAAGCGGGTAAAGCCTGTAGGAATGAACACTTCATGCAACAAAAGCAGTAGTTCATCCTGGGTGAGCAAATTTTGCTGCAACGCATAGGTCAGGTCTGCACCTTCGGGCATACAGTACTGACAGCGGAAGTTGCAGCGATCGACAAGGCTAATGCGGAGATAGTCAACCTGGTTCATGCTTCCATTGTGGCGGATCGTGCTGCTGTTCGGTGTGTCACATCATTCAATTGGGCGGGGATTCAATTGGATGGGGGAACATCAGCAGTTACTGGCTCCAACATTGGCTCTAAGGCTGACTCCAGAACTGGCTCTGCTTTGGAGGGAAACAGTAAGCGGGTCATTTGCTGTAGCGATTGTCCCCGTTGCTCGTGTACCAGGATGAGCGGCAGGAGTGCGATTAACCGTACGATCGCTGACAGCGCAAACAGTCCCGGAATACCCCCATAGTCTCTAAATTCTGCCAGAAAGCCCCCGACTGTGGTACCCAGAGCACCACTGATCCCCGCAACAGCCGCCGCGATCGCAAAGTACGTCGCCTGCTGCTGAGCTGGCGCTACGCCGAGCTGGAGATTGTTACTGCACAGATCGATCGCAGCCCATGTTGCGCCTGCCAGGATATGCAATAACGGCAGCCATAGCCAGAGAGAAAGTGAGTTCGCGCCTGTTCCCAGCCAGAAAAGCGGCGAGATCGCAACCAAAATTCCGACTGCAAGCAACAGCGGACGATTGCCCACGCGATCGGCAAGTCTGCCCCAAACGACCAGCATCACCATCGTTGCGCCTGCTTGCAAGCTGTTGTAGACCGTGACCCAACTGACATCGATCGCCAGATTATCCAACATATACAAGTTAAAAAATGGCGCACTTAAGTTCACCGCAAACATCCACGCGCTGAAGTAGAGGAGAAAAAAGAGGAAATTTTTGTCTTTCAAAAAGGACGGGAGTAGGAAGTGGGGAGTAGGGAGTGGGGAGTGAGTACTTTCAACGTCTGAGCGTTGAGTATCGAATTCCAGGGTTTGATTGGTGCCCTCTACTTCTTCACCTTTACCCGCTTCGCATCCTTGTACCTCTATGTCTTCCCCATTCCCAACTCCCGACTCCCGACTCCCTTCTTGCTGCCGCTGCGGGTTCACATCCACCATCAGAAACTGAAAGCCCAGGCTGATCATGCCTGCAACAACAGCGAGTACTAGCATTGCGCCAAAGCCTCGCACGGAACCACCAGGAAAGGTTGAGACTGCAAAACCAAGCAGCGGTACGCACAATAGATTTGTCAGGCTGGCAGCACTATTACGAAGCCCAAAATAACGTCCCCGTAAACGGCGTGGTACGAGAGCTGCCATCCAGCTCAGCCACGAAGCGCTGCCCAGTGCGCCAATAAAGTGAGTGAGGCAGACGATCGCCAAAGTCCACCAGACTAAAAGCTGTGTATCCACACCTCGCCAGCTAGCAAAGCCAATACCAGCCACAAGCACTAGCCAGAGGAGTCGTGACGGACCGTAGACCCAGAGGCAATAGTGATGACAACTAGTGGTGCGATCGCCCAGAAATGCGCCCAATGGCTGGATCAGATTCGCCAGCATCGGCATCGACGACAGCAACCCAACTTCTGTAGGGCTGGCGTGCAGTTCCACCAAGAAGTTACTCAGCAACACGCCGCTAGTAACATTTGAGAAAATGGTGGCAAACACTCCGTCTAGAGTCGAGGCAGTCAGACTAGTGCGAATCGCCCGTTTAGCTGCGATCGGTGATGGTGGCTGCACAATAGGCAATGCAGCAACCGATATCAACTCGTGAGTCTGTTGCTCTAGGGACGATTCAGGTGCGATCAGTTCTAGCCTCACTGCTTTCAACAGAACGTTTTCTTTCAACGAACCTTCTCATGTCTCAATAAAATCGCTACGAGGTTCAGGTAATCTTTTGCACCATAAAGAGTGCAGCAATGAATAACACCGTCCGGTAGGCATAAATCTGCGGCACTATTAGCTATCGCGTTGATGGACTGTCGATCGCGACAATAACCACCGTGATATTATCGCGCCCACCATGATTTTTGGCAGCGTCAATCAAGGCGATCGCGGCTCGTTCGCAAGCACGAATAGACTTTAAGTGTGATGCAATCAGTTGGTCAGAAAGTTCTTCGGTGAGACCATCGCTACATAGCAACAGGCGATCGCCGCCCTGCACCGACAGCGCTTGCACATCAACCTGATCTAGATCTTCACGCCCCAAACATTGTGACAGAACATGTCGCCAGGGATGGCTGCGCGCCTGATCGGGCGTAATCTCACCAATTTTCGTTGCTCGTGCGACCCAGGTGTGATCCTCAGTAATTTGTTCCAGCTTCGCGCCACGCAGCCGATAAAGCCGTGAATCCCCAACGTGAGCACACCAAGGCTGTTCGCCTCGAAACATAATGGCAACTGCCGTAGTGCCCATATCCGATCGTTCTGGGTAGCAGCGCTGATCCGCCAAAATCGCCTGATTAGCTTTGAAGAATGCTGCTTCAAGCAGCGATTGTGAGCTTTCAGCGGACTCCCAACAGTCAAGTAAGTGCGTTTGGATTGCCTGAGTCGCTAGACGACTAGCCTCCTGTCCGCCTGCATGTCCGCCCATGCCATCCGCCACGATGAAAAAGCGCCCCTCCACATCAAGATAGTAAGCATCCTGGTTCACAGAACGCAGAAGCCCTACATCCGTAAGACCTGTGAAAAAGCGTTTCATAGATGGACTGTGCTTTTGTCAGTGACCATTACAGGCTAAGAGCATCATTATGGCATCCGTTCCGAACGATCCAGACGCATCATCAAGCGTACGAAGGCGATCGCAGCCACCATTGCCGCAACCGCAGGCAGCAGTGCCCACCAAACATGACCAGTAGAGACCAAAACCGTTGCCGAAAGGGTAAACGCACATACCAGCAGCGTGTAGTTAGTCCCCATATTAACGCCACTGAGCCGTCGGAGAATTCGATCCGTTTCAAGCGATCGTACGCGAACCCGGATATCGCCTCGCTCCAGTTTGTCTAGAGTGTCCTCAATGCGACGCGGTAGCCCCAGCGCCGTACTGCTCACTTGAGCCGCCTGCCGACTGAACTCGCTCAAGATGCTGTTTGCATCCGAGGAAGGATTACCGTTTGCCATAATTTGCATTGCAAAAGGTTTTGCAACCTCCATAAAGTTAAAGTCTGGGTCTAGTCCTTTACCCACGCCTTCGAGGGTAGAAAACGCACGCATCACAAATGTAAAGGTCGCTGGGAACCGAAAGGGTTGCCCATATGCAATTTCGTACAAATCATCGCTAATGGCGCTGACCGATTGGTTCTCAAACGGCTTGTCCATGAAGTTGTCGAGCATGAACTGCACCGATCGCCGCACGGGACCCATATCATCAGTTGGCGCGAGCGCACCCAGTTCGACCAGCGATGCAACGACGCGATCGCCATCTTTTTGTGCCACACCAAAAAAGACTTCCAGCAGTTTCTCACGCGTCAGGATCGACACCTGTCCCATCATGCCGAAATCGTAGAAGATCAGCGAACCATCAGGACTCACAGCAATATTGCCAGGATGGGGATCAGCATGGAAGAACCCATCGTTTAGTAGCTGGTGCAGATATGCCTTTGCACCCATCTGGGCAAGAGATTTGCGATCGAGTCCAGCCGCTTCAAGCGCCTCATAGTGACTGATTTTGATGCCTGGAAGGTATTCCAGCGTCAGCACTCTTGGCGATGCATAGCGCCAGTAAACGCGAGGCACATAGACCCAACCCTCCTGCCGAAAGTTGCGCCGAAACGTATCGGCATTGCGCCCTTCGTTGAGGTAATCCACTTCCTCATAGAGAATCTTGCAACATTCGTCGTAAATGCCCAGCCAATCTCGACCTTTGCCCCATTCAGGGTGGCTTTGAAAGTAGCGAGTAATGCCTTTCAGAATTGCCAAATCGATCTTAAACAGCTTGAGCAGTCCAGGACGCTGCACCTTGACCACAACTTCTTCGCCAGAGTAAAGCTGTGCTCGATGCACCTGCCCTAAACTCGCCGCTGCTAGCGGGATCGGGTCAAAACTCTGGTAAAGAGCCTGAATAGGCTTCCCAAAATCTTGTTCGATCATGGCTTTCGCCTGCTCGTAGCTAAACGCTGGCACCCTATCCTGCAGCTTAGACAGTTCTTCAACGTACTCAGTGGGAAAGAGGTCAGCACGAGTAGAGAAAAGTTGACCAATTTTGATGAACGTTGGTCCCAAGTCGAGCAAGGTGTCTCGAATCCAAATAGCCTGATTGCGGCGACGCAACTTCCGCTTTTCCTCGGTCATGCCACCGGGATAGCTCCAAGGCTTTTTGTAGAGCCATTGTGAGAAAAGCAGTAGCCAGACAAACGATTGGATGTCGTAAGTGCGACCCAAACGAGAGTAGTTTTCACGACTCCAACGGTACGATTTGTCGCCGTAAGGTTTTGGTTTGGCGTGACGATCGCTCCGCCCCATTGAAGCCTCAGCAGTCACCCGCCCGATTCCGGTAGATGGTTCTCTGGCGGGTGACTCATAAGCCTGCGCTACGGCTTCTTCAGCCAGTACAGGTTTGCGTGGCTCTACGTGGTCTGATGCTGTAGTGTTTTCAGAAAATGTAGAGTCTCTCAACGTTGACACAACCACTGGTGGAGCAGAACGATCGCCCAGGTCGATCGGCGCAACGCTACCGTTGCTGTTGCCAACCGGATCAAGAGCATAACCTGGTACCCGATGACCAGTGGAAGCATCTACACCCTTTCGGTGCAAGTTTGCACCAGCTATAGGCTCCGCAGATTGCTTTGAGGGGTCGGAGTCGTGGGAAGAAACAGACACTCGAATTCCTAAATCGTTGTTTCTAATGTAACTGAATGTAACTGATTTATCAAAACGATGTCTGCCAACAACAGCACAGGTGATTATGCTGGGCTACTACTGCGGTAGCGCTTTAGCTCCGATCGCAGTTGGGCAACTTCTGCCCGAAGCTCGTCGATTGTGGCTTGTAAATCGGTTGGCTGGGTACCCAGCGGCACGATCGCGGTCGTTGTGCGTCCCTGCTTTGCAGCGGCGGCTTCCCGCTCAGCTCGTGCCAGCACACCTTCTGTAAACTCGCGCAGCCGCTCTCGCTGCTCTGCGTCAAATTTACCCAGTTCGCTTAAGGTGTCTGTCAGAACTCGCTCTGTTTGCTCATAAACAGCTTCAGCTAGCGCTCTACCAATAAAGAAAGCATCAAAGGGGCTACTCATAGAAACTCTCTGCTAAAGTGCTGCGTTTACTCGGCATTATAGCTTGCCTGCCCAATAGACGGCTAATTTGAACAGCAGAGAAGTGAATCACCATTCAGGTTGCGATAGACCAGGTAAGACCGACCTCAACGCTTGCATTTTAGCCATCGCTTGAAGAGGGCAACCATCCCTTCTGTGGCTGCACCTATTTGAACCGTTAAAGGGGTGGGCTGGCTGGAGTTTGGACAGATGGCACTGGGCGCGGCATCGGTTCGTTGGGCAGGACAGGGCTAGTAGGAAGAGGCGATGGTGGTGCAACCGGGGTGAATGGACTAAGAGCAGGTGCTGGTGTTGGCTCGATCGTCTCCGTCGGTGAGGGTACTGGTTTCGGTATTGGTGATGGTGCAGCCTTGACTCTCAGAGGTCGCTCCGGAGCAAAATCGCGTATGGGATCTGGTTCGGGCGGTTCTGGAGCTGTAGAAAAATCAGCGGGGGTCGCTTGTAAGGGCCAATTTTGCACGGGCGGGAAGTCTTGGTTGGTTTGAAACAGCGTAGGACCAATGCCATGAGCCGCACTAAAGCGTAGTGCCAGTCCCAAACCTGAACCAGCGGCGATCGCGATCGCCGCTGTCATCATCAAGGCTTTCGGTAACCGACTCTTAGACACCCTAGCCGAGTGAGGCATAGACTGCTGTGCTAAAGAGGCAACGCTGTGGGTAGGCTGGGCTGCATGTGCTTGAACCGGAGAGATTTGAGCCAGAGGTGCTTGAGTCGGAGGAGACGTGGGGCGACTAGAGCCATTAGACGCTGCCGCTGCACTGGGCAAAGCGATCGCGGCACGAGGCGGCACAGAACCGCTCGTCAATGCTTGTCCCGTAGGCGCTGGCTGCTGTTCGGGCAAGAGTGCTAACCAGGCAGCGATCGTCTGTGGACGCTCCTGCGGGTTAAGCGCCATACCACTGAGAATGGCATGTTCGATCGCGGCACTGAGTTGCGGTTGCAGTTGGCGCGGCAGGGTCAGCGGTAGTTGCTGGCGACGGGAGGCTGCGATCGGTTCCTGCCCCGTCACTAAAAAGTATAGAGTTGCGGCAAGGGCATAAATGTCGGTAGCAGCCGTAAGGTTCACCTGCCGTTGATGCAGTTCGATCGCCGCATAGGGTGACAGAGACTCTGAGCTGTCTGGTACACCCAGCACTGCATAGTGTGACAGATCAAAACCCGTCAGCACGACGAACGAAGCGCCTTTCGGACGCACCAGGTTTTCTGGCTTGACATCCCGATGCAGTAGCTCCTGGTGGTGCATAACGCTAAGCGCCGAAGCCACTTGCCGAATATACTGCACTGCTTGCAATTCTGGCAGTGGTGCTCGCGATCGTACCCGTTCCGCCAGCGTTTGACCCGCAACATTATCCATGACTACAAAGGGTAGCCCAGATTCCTCAAACACATCTAAGACCCTGGCTAAACCAGGATGCTGGCATTGTGCAAACCGCTGCGCCTCTTCAACAAACCGACGCTTCAAATGAGCAACATCAGTTTGCGGCTGTGTCCGCAATGTTTGCAGCACAACCAACTGGTGCAATGGCGCTTGCATCGCCCTAAATGTGATCCCCAAAGCACTCTGATCTAAGGGGTCTTGGAGGGCATACTTACCGTTTTGCAACGTCGTACCAGCAGTCAAATTCATGGGCATTCACTCCCAGAGGTCGTGATTATGCTAACGCTTCATGGCAACCTGAGGCTAGAGCGAGAGAGAGGAGTCGGGAGTGGGGAAGTAGGGGGAGCCACTCAGAACCTGGAACCCAAAACTCAAAACTTTCTAATGCCTCACTCCTCACCCCTCATCTGCCCAAACTGTTTCGCTACAAACGCTTCTGCTTCAGAACGGGTATGAATCACACCGTCTACAGTAGCAGCCGTCAGTGCCTCCAAAATCGCTTTGAACTGCGGTCCCGGTTTGTGACCAAGTGCCTTTAGATCGTTACCGTCTAAGGGTGGTTTAAGAGTAGCCCACTCGGTGAGGTAGAGCCAAATTTTGCCGCGCGGTGATTCTGCCCCGACGGTTTGCCGGGGTGAATTAGGGCGACTACGAATCGCAATGAACGCTAACAGCAGCGGATCATACGGCTTGAGCAGTTGTACTATCTGACTGGGATGCTGGCAGTCCGGTAGTGTCGCTGTCAACCTTGTTTGGATGAGGTCTAGCTGGTGCAGGCGATCGATACTATCAGTCGGTAGCTGAAGATTGGTAGCAACGGTGCCACGATACTCTGGCGCGAGGTGTGCCAGCAGGACTTCGAGCCGTACCAGCCAGAGAGGGGGCAGAGAGAAAAGGGTAAAAGCTAAGGAATGTAGCTGGTTTCCACTTCGCGGTGAGCTGAGATTTTGAGTCGAATCCGGCTGCTGACTGCTGACTGCTGACCGCTGACCGCTGTCGCCTGACGCTCGACTTCTTAAGCACTTCAGCCCCCGATCGACCAATCGCAACTGCCGCCACAGTGCATCATCCATCTCTAAGGTAGGGTGAATACACTGTAATGCGCCTAGAGAAGATAGCTCTTGTAACGCAGGTTCCCAGTAGGACGATTGGAGAATGTATTTGAGTTCTGCTTTGAGGCGAGTTTGCAAAGCAGGGGCAGTAATGGGATCGTCCACAGTCCGATCTCGAACGTGACCGATAGCGCCACTGGCGATCGCATAGCGAATGTACCCTTCTGTTTGAGCGTCAAGCTGGAAGCCTAAACGCACGGCAAACCTGACAGCCCGGTAAATCCGCGTGGGATCTTCGATGAAGCTGTTGGCGTGGAGCACGCGGATCTGTTTTGCTTGCAGGTCGAGCACACCGCCGAAGAAGTCGAGCAGTTCGCCTGCATGTGGCTCTGTCAACCGGAGTGCCATCGCGTTAATGGTGAAGTCACGACGATACAGATCCTGACGGATAGAACTGGCTTCCACCTCTGGATTGGCTGCTGGATAGGGATAAAACTCAGTGCGCGCAGTCGCCAGATCGACCCAGAGGGATTTAAGCTGTGGGTCATTGTGCCACAGTAACGCGGCAGTCTGAAATTTGCCGTGAACCTCCAAACGGGCATTAGGGTAGAGCGCTTGGAGCGATCGCGCCATCGCTACACCTGCACCAACAGTTGCTGCCTGATGAAACCCATCTACAACCAAATCCACGTCTTCTAGCAGGAGTGTGCCCGTCGTTGCTTGCCCCACAGCGATCGCCAACAGCAAATCCCGTACGGCACCGCCAACAAGGTAAAGATGCCATCCTCGTTGCTCAGCTTCCGCAGTCGCCACAGTTAGCAGTCGCCACAGTTCAGGGTTAAGGCATTGACGTAGGGTTTGGAGGAGAGAGGGGTGAGGAGTGAGGAGTGAGGGGTGCAGGTTGCTCTCACGTTGTAGGGGCATGGATGAGACAGTTTCTCTTGTCACCTCTCCCCTCTCCTGCTCACTCCTTACCTGCTTGTACAACTGCCGCAAAACATCTGTGCGAGTCACAATACCGACCAACTCGCCTTGATTCAGCACAGGTAAGCGACCGATATCGTAAGTCATCATCAGCGCTTCGATCGCGGGCAGGGCTGTTTCAGGTGTAATCGTTTTGAGGTTGGTGGACATGTAACCCTTCACAGGAGCCTGCCCAAAGCCATGATGTAGGGCAATGTCCAGATCACGACGCGAAATAATGCCAGTCAGCCGTCCAGCAGTATCCACAACCGATAAACCTGAGTGCCCGTAGCGCAACAAAAGGCGCTGAGCTTCTTCGATCGTGGTGTCAGGGCGGATGGTGCGGACAGGCGATGACATGAGATCTCGTGCAGCAGGCGGTTGAGCTATTTGCGCTTTGAGTTGAGCAACCAGTTGAGCCAACGTTGCCTGGGGATCAACCCCGTGCAGATTGACTGACGCAGCGCGAGGATGTCCACCGCCTCCGATCGCGCTGAAGAGTTCATTTAGATTTGTCCCATCAAGGCGCGATCGCCCAATTACAGTTAAAGCGCTAGCGTGACGCTCATTAGGGTTTGTATGACAGTCAGCGTGCTTGCAGTAGTGAGCCGCCAGCAACAAGGCATCAATGTCGGTCAGGCTCATCAGGTGGGATGACAGACTGGATAATCCCGGTACAAAGCCGTCCAGTTCCAGCATGACCCAGCCGATCGCGCGACCGTATACCGTCTCCGTTTGTAGAGACCCCAGAGCGGTTGTGAGCAACGGCTGTAATACAGGAGCCAAACCAGGATTGGCATAGTGAGCGATCGTTCGTAAACTGGCTCCCTGCTCCATCAACCATGACAGTGCCTTGGCATCGCGTGCAGTCGTCTGGTCAAACGTCAGCGAACCTGTATCAACATGAATGCCTAGCGCCATTACCGTTGCTTCGGCAACCGTTGGTGTGAGTTGCTGCGCCTGAAGCGCTTCCACGATCAACGTAGTGGTTGCCCCAACCGCTTCCACGTGACGTTGCGCTGCTGGAAGATCTGACTCAGCGCCAGGATGATGGTCATAGACCGAAAGAGCAACATCGGGTAAATCGAGCCATTCTGCTGTTTTTCCCAAGCGATCGCGAAACTGCGTATCGACAACAGCGATCGACTGAATCTCCGTTGGGTTCACCGATCGACGCTCTATAAGCGCATACTCATCACGATGTAGCGTCAAAAAATCTTGCACGGCTACATGCGCCCCACCCGCCAGCACAATGCGCGCCCCAGACTGTAACCGCGTCAACCCAACGGCAGCCCCCAGCGCGTCAAAATCAGCCGTGGTGTGGCACAAGATAAGCTTCATTGGGAGTGGGAGGCTGAGAAGGTAAGGGGTTGGAGGAATGCAAAAGCTGAGAAATGGAGATCCGACAGAAGGAAGCTGAGGGGGTGAGGAGACATTGGATAGTTTTGAGCTTTGAGTTTTAGGTTTTGCATGACTCACCCTGCTTCCAATGCTTACCCACTCACCGCTTCCACTTTCTCAAGCTGCCATCTTAGCCCTCAAATCCTCCTGTCAGATAGGTACAGTTTTCTGATAGTTTACTAGTTGGGGATGAGTGCGATCGTCAGCATTAATGCCCTCTTTGCCTAATCAATCGCTCTATCGGAGAAGCGGAAATATGACCATCGTCTTCCAGATTTCCCTGGCTGCTCTAGTTATCTTGTCCTTTTTGCTGGTTGTAGGTGTGCCTGTCGCTCTAGCAACGCCGCAAAACTGGGGTCAGTCCAGGCGGCTTATCTTTCTTGGTGCTGCCGCATGGACAGCTCTAGTGCTGCTGGTAGGAGGACTTAACTATTTAGTTGTCTAAACCTATCTCTTCGCAATTTGCACCACAATAAAAACACTGATTTAAGATCAGCATATCCCCCATCAGCCCAAAGCAAATGCTTTACGCGCTTTAGCCTGATGGGGAAACTCTTTAATAGATAAGCAAAAATGGCAGTTTTTGAAGGAACGTTCACTCGGATAGAACAGATGCGGTTTGCGATCGTGATCGGTCGCTTTAATGACCTGGTAACAAGCAAACTGTTGGAAGGTTGCCAAGATTGCCTCAAGCGTCATGGCGTTGATACCAATCCGAATGGTACACAGGTTGACTATGCCTGGGTTCCTGGAAGCTTTGAAGTGCCTCTCGTAGCTCGTCAGCTTGCCTTATCAAACCGATACGATGCCATCATTTGCCTCGGTGCAATCATCAAAGGGCAAACACCTCATTTCGATTATGTGGCAGCAGAGGTCTCTAAAGGAATTGCTGCCACAGGCTTCCAGACAGGAGTACCCGTAATTTTTGGTGTACTTACAACGGACACAATGCAGCAAGCCTTAGAAAGGGCAGGCATCAAAAGCAATCTAGGCTGGAATTATGCAATGAGCGCGCTAGAGATGGCAAGCTTGATGAAGCAGGTAAACAGCGCTATAACGGGCAGCCCTAACAATCACTTAAGTCCAGGCGCTAGTCCTACGCTTGATGCTACCGTCATGAGGGATGCTGCTGCCGAGCCAGCCACTTGAGAGGCGCCACCTATAGTGTTGTCGTGCTTGCTGTCTTTCTAATTATACGAACCAGAGACAGGCATTCACTGTTCGTCAAACCGCACTACTCTAGCAACAGCCAAACAATGCATCGTGATCCGTCTAACAGAACGCAAGAAGCACGATTTAAAGATTTTGCGAAACATAACAACCAGCCAATTACAGGCGTAGGGAGTGGTGAGGGGTTGGGTTGGTTTGTTTTGGTTGAGGAGTTCAGTGTGGGGTTCAACGTGGGAAAGGGAGCACTCTAATG
>NZ_JCACKI010000049.1:0-29765 GCF_059505325.1 Tildeniella sp. | reverse complement strand
GGTCAGCGGTCAGCGGTCAGCGGTCAGCGGTCAGCGGTCAGCGGTCAGCGGTCAGAATCAACTCAACACTCCCCATCTCCCCATCTCCCCATCTCCCCAGCCCCCTAGCTCCGCCTCTCCCTATCCCCCTAGCTCCTCATCCTCTCATCCCCTCACCCCTCGCTACCTCCCGCCTGAACAGTTCACCCAACACGTTCAAGAGGGTTATCAAGCAACGGCTACCTGGCATCAGGGCAGTTTGCGGGAACCATCGGGAGCTTCGGCACGGTGGGAGTATCAAATCCAGCCTGTCTACGGTTGGGGCAATGCGAACCGTTTGCAGCAATCAACGGCTGGCTGGGTCTCGTCACTGCAAATCTTTGAACCGGGCTGGCAGATCCTGATGGCGCACGGGCTGGCGACGGGCTGGATTGAGTGGAATGGTCAACGCTACGACTTTGAGAACGCCCCTGCGTATAGCGAAAAAAATTGGGGCGGTGCGTTTCCGCAAAAGTGGTTCTGGCTGAATTGTAATAGCTTTGAAGGAGAGCCAGATCTGGCGCTGACGGCTGGCGGTGGTCGTCGTGGTGTGCTGTGGTGGATGGAGTCGGTAGCGATGATTGGAGTCCACTACAAAGGCACTTTCTATGAATTTGTGCCGTGGAACGCTCAGGTGCAGTGGGAGATTCAGCCCTGGGGAAATTGGCGGATGTGGGCAGAAAACAGCCAGTTTACAGTTGAGCTGACTGGCACGACAGACCTTCCTGGTACGCCTCTACGCGCTCCCACAGCAGACGGATTGGTGTTTGCGTGTCGAGATACAATGCTGGGACACATCACGCTACGGCTGTCCGATCGCCAGCGCCAGACAACCCTGCTAGAAGCGCAGAGCGATCGCGGTGGGCTAGAAACAGGTGGCGCGCCCTGGGATCACGTTTGGAAAAGTAGCCATTGAACGTTCCATGCCCTACAGCCAGTTCACCACCATTCGCAAAGCTAAAGAAGCCTTTAACCTCACTACCATAGAGGGCAATCGCTTTTTGCCAGCCGTTGACGCGATCGCGCCCTCCGATGTCTTGGCAGGCACCCTCAATGAAACCCTGCCCATCGTTGCGACCTCTGGCAGTGAAAAAGCTCGCTCTGAAGGCATTATTTATCCAGTACTGCTAGAAGTGCGGCGCATCCTCGATCGCAAGATCAGCCTCTTCTCTGGCGAAGAGTTTACGATCGAAGAAGCGGTTGGGCTAAATGGTCTTTGTGATTTTCTGCTGACCCGCTCCACTGAAGTTTTAGAAATCGAAGCGCCTACTGTTGTCATTGTCGAAGCCAAAAAAACAGACCTGAAAACAGGCTTCGGTCAGTGTATCGCTGAGATGGTTGGCGCTCAACGCTTTAACCAAACAAAAGAAAAAGTCATTTCCACCATTTACGGCAGCGTTAGTAATGGCATTCAATGGCAGTTTCTCAAGCTCGAACAGCAGACTGTCACGATTGGCCTCACAGTTTATCCCTTACCTCCTGTGGATCAAATCCTCAGTTTCTTCGTTTGGATGATGCAAGAAGGGTGAGTCGTTTGAAAAGTATCCGGTGGATGAGACCGCAACTATAACTGCAAAGATTTTTTAGTAAACAGATACACGTCATCGCGTTGATAAGCAAGTTGAAAGGTTTGGCTCTGCTGAAGCTGACTCAGCAAACGACTGATACAGTCTTTTGAGCAAGTGATCCCTGGATGGCGAACATCTAACAGGACATAAATAAAGTCGTTCAATGTTGCTGGATTGAACTGATCTGAAATTAAACGAACCACTGAACGATGGGTTAAATGTGGAGCAGTCTGAGGACTGGTGAGCACGCTTCCTGTTGTTGTAACCTGTGCGATCGCTGCCCTCGTTGCTTGCCAGGTGTCCAATTTTGTGAGATATAAACCGCCAAAATAGCCAAACTTTGCTAATGCTAAAAAAACGATCGTTGACCACAAAATGATCCCGCGCCGACTCCGAATCCAGCTTGCGTTTAATGCAAGGGCGGAAATTACTGCCAGCAGCAGAAACGGTAGAATTGGCACAGAATATTGATGAGTAAGATCTTTTTGGGGCTGATAAGCAGTTAGTAAGTTCATCGCCAATTGGGGTATTGCTGCTAATAACGGTGCCAGATGTTTCAGTGAAAGTCCCCAAAGTACAGGCACTAAAAGCAAACAAAGGTATTCTAAGTTTGGTAGCGTCAAAAGACGATTTAGCAGCAAGCCTGGTTGTAGAATGACATTTTTGATAATTTCCAGAATCGAGTTGCCCAAACCTTCATAACGAGCTACTGCCTCAACCCCTAATGGTCTAAACGACGGAATCACCATCTGCGTAGCAACGAAAAACCAGATGCTACCAGCAAGTAGAGCGATCGCGCCGCACAACCGTTTTTTCTCAATGAGAAAGAGCCACAGTCCCATTGCTGCCACGGTTAATGAGAGCGCATCGCGGCAACCTAAGATAAAAATAACGCCAAGCGTAAATCCAACAGGTCGATTTTCTCTCGCTGCTAAAACAATTGCCAAGATAACGGGCAACGCCATTGCTTCAGGGTGAAAATCAAACAGATTAATATTAAAAACTAAGGGATACAAAAGATACGCAACCGCGATCGCTACGGCTTGCGTTGGCTTTACGCCTGCTTGTTTCGCTAACTGCCACACGGGTATTGCTCCCGAAGCAAGCGCGATCGCCTGGATCGCTAAGAGCCAAAAAACGCTGGGATACAATTTGTATAACGGTGCTAAGAGATAGAGTATCCAATCAGCATGTCCGCCTAAAAAATGGAAGCCCCAAAAGGAGACGATCGGCGGCTGTCCCTGGCTAATCAAATAAATTGCCTGATCAAAATAGCCCAGATCAAAAGCAGCCGATTGAAAAAGAATGTGACGAATGCTGCTAGCGAAAAAGAGAATGACTGCACTAATACCAGCTAGCCAAAAAATGGTTTTAGCACTGTGGGCAGGGCGATGATTGAGTGAGTTTAATGAGTCAACCTGCTGATCCATTTCACTTAAACCTGATTGACTGACAAACGTTCTGAAAGGCTGATGCTTCGCTGCTCATCCGCCCGTGATTAAAATCTAGGCTGACAGTACGAAACCCGCTGAAACAGGTTGCAAGCCCCTTGCAGTCCTCTAACCTTCGGGAAGGCAAAACCTACAGAGGATTTTCTCCGGTTAGCCCGCACGTTTCATTGAGCGCGATCGCCATCTCCCACTAGGTTTAATTCTCACGGGTTTAATGCATGGAGGTGCCTTTGATCTTCTCCCAGATACTTATTGCCCAGGTCTAACACTCGTTGTCGGCTTAGGGCTGACAGACGGCTGTGCAGGCGTGGCTCTCAGTTGTGGAGTTGTGCGAACGGTTGCTCTAGGTGAAGGCTGTGGAACTGTTTGCGTAGCGCGTGGAGAAGGTCTAGCAGGTACAGCGATCGGCGTAGGTGGTGGGGTGATTGTCGGTGAGGCGATGGGGCTAGTGGATGCCGTCGGGGTCGGCGATGGGCTGACTGTTAGCGGTTGTCGTTCACCCAGAATGCTGGCGTTGCCTGTATCAAAAACACCTGCTACACAAGCAATCATCAGCGTTGCGAGGGTTCCGATAAAAAGAGCCTTCCAGCCCAGTTCCGAAATATCTTTACGGCGTGAGGGAATGAGGGCGATCGTACCTCCCACAAAAATGCCCACCGACGCAAGGTGAGCAAAGCCCGACAGCGCGTAGCTGATGATCAGTACCGCGCGATCGCTAATGACCCGTTCGCCTACAGGCAATGCCGCTGCTGCTGCCAACTCCTGATAGGGCGGAATTGCTGTTTCAAACAGCCTGCGCCCGATGATGATCGACGATTGCCATAGTTCTTCCCAATTCAAGGAAACGCCTGTAAGTGCTGTTAAAGGAAGAAAGAGTGCGCCTAAGATATTTTGCAAAGTGACTAAGCCAAAAAAGCCAGGAGCCACTCCAGAAGGACTTCCAGTATTTCCGATTGGGAAAGGTAACGTTGCTAACCAGGCAAACACTTGATTAATTAAGGAGACGAATCCGAGGATCAAGATCAGGACAGCCGCGATCGCCACTGCCATTTTGACCCCATCCAGTGCCCCGACGATCGCGGCATCTAAGGGACTCACACGCTCGATCGGTTCACCCCCGACGGTTTCCTGGACGGTTTCTTGCGGCACCACTGGCACATCGTCATCGTCATCGACTTGAATGCGGGTACGAGGAAAATCGCCTGCGTCGGCAGCAACCTCGCCGGGTTCTTTCACCGTATCGCGCACCTTCGTTTGTTTCTCCTCTACCGGAATGCCGCCAGCAGTTACGGGCACTTCTGTCTCTGGCACCAAAATTTTTGACAGTACAAAACAGGCAGGAATTGCCATGATCGATGCTGACACCAGATGCCCCAGAATGTTGGGAAACACAGGCTTCAAAAAGCTGACGTAGATTGCCAGCGTGGAGGACGCAGCGGTGCCAAAGCAGCAGGCAAGAATGGCGCACAGTTCGCTACGGGTCATCTTGGGCAAAAATGGCTTCACCACGATCGCCGCCTCAATGCCGACAAAAATATTGGCAGCGCCGCTCAATGCCTCTGCTCCACTCAACCGCATCGTCGCGTAAAACACTTTGGCAAAGACATTGGTAATAACCTGAATGACACCAATGTTGTACAGCAGTGCCATCAAACCAGAGAAGAAGATCACTGTTGGCAGTGCTCGAAACGCAAAAATATAGCCCAAATTTACATCCGGCGGTGTTCCTGGTACGGGCACGATATTTCGACCAAAGACGAACCGTGCTCCGGTGTCAGCGGCATCAAACACGCTGTTCAGCAAATTACTGAAAACCTGGAGCGCATCCCGTGTTCCCGGCAGAATAAACACACACGCGCCTAAGGCAAGCTGAAGCAGAATGCCCGCGATCGCCACGCGCCAGGGAAACACTCGTGGACTACGGTTTTCTGAAAAAAGCCACGCAATGAAGCACAATCCAAAGATGCCGAGAAACGAAATGATGTTAAGTAGCGGCATAGGTTGAATGTTCCTTCTGAACGCGGTTGCAGCGATGCCATTGGCGTATGCGGTAATGTAGTGCGGCTTAGGCGCGGTGCCTCAGACTCCAAATCTTTCAGCGTTTGTGTACCACTACAGCCTGAACCGTTATGCACTGAAAGTCTACAAGTTTGTGATTAAGACTTCAGTAAGACCATACCTAAAGTAGACGACTTCAGCGCCTTTGCAAGCATTAAATCCCAGTTATTTCTCAAAACTTATTCGGAGTCGCACCGATCGCCTGAGAAGAGGATGAATACCACCGATTGCCTCTGAGTCACTGAGCAGATTGAGGGTTAAAAGGTTGATAATAGAAGCGGTGTTCCTCCTTATTTGTCTGCATGGAAGCGTTTGAGCTGACTCCTCCTGATTGGATTAAACCCGCCGTTCATGCCACAGAGTTTTGCTGTCCTGCCTGTCGATCGTCCAGCAAAGAGGCAAAGCGGGTGTGGGTGAATCGGCGATCGCCCGTTTACACCGAAGATCATCGCCGTAAGTGGCAAGAGTTTTATGAATGTCAATGTGGGCAGATATGGTGGGCGTGGAGCAGCGATCGTCCACCCTCTGAACTGGCAAATAAAGAACGAGATATTCCTCCACCCCGGTTCTTCAATCCTTTTGATGACCTTTGAAGAGTAGCGGTATCTATGACTGCAACCCCTCTGCGTGGCGAGTAGAGCGCTTCTCGGTAGAGCGCTTCTCGGTAGAGCGTACCTGTTGGTGCAAGGTGTTGCGCTCCCAAAACACGCCATCAGCATAGCCTTGAATGGACGGATGCGCCTCGGCGATCGCAAGGCGTTTTTCAGCCAAACAGCAGTACATCTCGTCAAGCTCCACGCCGATGTAGCGTCTGCCCAACTTTTTGGAGACAACTGATGTGGTGCCAGAACCCAGGAAGGGATCAAACACAACGTCTCCAGGGTGAGAGCTGGCAAGAATCATTTTCGCCACTAACTTTTCCGGTTTTTGAGTGGGGTGATCGGTATTTTCCGGCATTGACCAGAACGGAATCGTCAGGTCAGTCCAAAGGTTAGAAGGGTACGTGAGACGAAAGTTTCCTGCCTCTGTCAAAGCCCAATCTTTGGGTATACCAGCCACTGTATAGGGAGCCATGACTTTGCGCTTCAGTTTGACAGCATCCACATTAAAGGTGTACGTGTCAGAAACAGTACAAAACCAGATATCTTCCGAAGCATTCTTCCAGTTTCTAGCGGCTCCGCGACCTTTTTCGCGTTCCCATGTGATGCGATTACGCACCTGAAATCGCTGTTGGATTACGTCAAAAACGGCGGGCGATGATTGCCAATCTGAGCAAATATAAAGAGAGGCAGTCGGTTTCAAGATGGTTTCAAAATGACTGAAGTAAGTGTCTAGCCATTCTGCATAAACAGCCAAATCTTTTTGCTTAAAGCTGCGATCGTTAAATGTTTTGTTTAAGTTATACGGCGGATCAACCACCAACAAATCAACTGATTGTCTCGGCAACCAGCCTAAAGCAGTGAGTAAGTCTTGATGAATGGTGCAGTTAACAATAGCGTCTAACGCAGCGGGTTGGTGTAGTTGGATCAGCCTTTGTTTGTAGAGCGATCGCTCTACATCACTCAGTACGATCGTGCGATTACGGGAGGCGCGCTTTTTGTCTGACAGCATGATGGCGATCGCTAAATTCTAGGCTTGCTGAACCTTCAGACTACCCACCACATTGGTAGCATTGCAGCTACGTTAACTCAACTTCCAGCCTTTGACCGATAAACTTTGCGCGATCGTCCTATCAGTCGTCTTATCGGTTCATTAAGCATCAACGATAATTAGAAACTTTTGAGCCGCAGAAAAGGTTTTTCTACCAGATGCCAACTTAAGAGACCGCAGACAAAGCTTATGCCGCAGGCTAATACAAACACTAACCAGGGTGAGAGTAACGGCAAGTACCAAATTAGCAATTTTTGAGTGGGCCATCCATAGAGATAAACACCATACGAAACATCAGAAACGGTTCCGAAGCGCTTTAACATCGGTAGGTTTAAGAAGGAAAACCAAAAAAATATGTACGCACCCATTGTGGGCAAGGCAAGACGCAGCGCCTTCAATTCAAATAAGCTCAGTATGACGATGGGAAGAGCAAGAAGCGCCCAAGTTTGACTGTAACGGATTTGCTCACGAAAGAGATAGAAACATCCTCCCGCACAGAAGAAAGTAAGGAAATGAATAAAGTCACTAGGACTGCCAAACAAATAGGATGATTCACGAACATTTATTTTGCTTAGAAAGCTTGGAAAAATAGAAAGAATAAGTACACAAATAGAAAACAGGAGCCATAATCTTCGGCGATCGATGATACCAAATATGCCAAATACGGCTATAAGCAAGTAACATCGAAATTCGTAAGCGATTGTCCACATGGCACCGTTTACGAAAGGATACGGTTGACCAACGAAAACAGGAGGTACAACGGGTGGACTCAACAGCAGCATTCCTTTGAGAAATTGAAATGCATCAAACTGAGCGAAATAATTGGGATGAGATGCCCCTAGAGGTGCAACTATAAAAGCGCATACAAGGGTTGCAGCTATAAAACCTGGGTAGATGCGTAAGATGCGTTTCTTTAAGAAGTTAAAGAGTTGGGGGGTGCGCTGCCAGCTTTGAGTGATCAAATAACCGCTGAGCAAGAAAAAGCCGTCTACAGCCAGTTCGCCAAACGAGATTGTATGGAAGAGACTGGTGAGGATTTCGCGATGTCGATCGCCGTCAGTCAATTCTGGTGAATGCGATAGCAATACAAGTACGGTCAACAAAAGCCGTAAAAAGTTGAAGTTATTACTATGCTTAACCAAATCACTCATGCTGTGAATTAAAGGCTGAAACGCACATGCTTTCGCTCGCCAATCGATGTAACGAAGTTACAGGCAATTTTGAATGTCTCGCAACCTAAAGGTTCTCTCCATTGCACACAAGACATTAGTCTTTACTGCTTAGGAATGTCATTATTCTATGAGAAGCTGCCTGAATTTAGGAACGCTCAGCCGATCGATGTGCCTAACTAACGGGGAGTCCTCGATCGGCTTGGCGATCGCGTATGCTTTCCAAACTACTTTCTGGAATAGCAGCAATGAGCTGGCGCGTATATTCTTTTTGTGGTTCTCGATAGACGCGTTCAGACGAACCAATTTCTTCAATTTCGCCTTTGTTCATCACCATAATGCGATCGCTCATAAACTTCACCACGCTTAAATCATGGGAGATGAAAATATAGGTCAAATTAAATTCACTCTGTAGCTCTTTCAACAGGTTTAGCACTTGCGCTTGTACGGAGACATCTAACGCTGAAACGGACTCATCGCAGATGATGAATTTGGGGTTGAGGGCGAGCGATCGGGCAATGCAAATCCGCTGCCGTTGCCCACCGGAAAACTCGTGAGGGTAGCGGTTCAGAGCATCGGCGTTCAAGCCCACTCGCTCCAGCAAATAGATGGCACGTTGGCGCTGTTCTTGCCGTTCTCTAGGTTTGGCGTGAATCTGCATCGGTTCCATCACCGCTTTACCGACCGTCATACGAGCATCCAAAGAACCAAACGGGTTCTGAAAAATAATCTGCATTTCTCGCCGCAATCGCCGCATCTCGTTGGGCAAGAGTGCTGTGACATCCAAATTCTCAAAGCGCACGGTGCCGCTGGCAGGCTTGATGAGTTGCAGAATGGCGCGTGCAAGCGTGGATTTACCGCAGCCAGATTCACCGACAAGTCCCAGCGTTTCACCCGGATAAACGTCAAAGGAGACATCCTTCACAGCCACAAAGTAACGTTTGGTTTGCCCAAAGGCACCACGCACAGGAAACTGTACCCGTAGCTTCTGTACAGACAGTAGTGGTGTTGCCTGTTGGAGTGTGGCTAACCGCTGGTCGAGTTCGTCCTGGCTGACTTCGCGGGCGAGATGGAGCGCGCGATCGACATCCGTTTCGCGTTCTTCAATCAGCAATTCGCCCGATGGTGACGTGCTGACCTGCATAAAGTCTGAAACGGTGGGCAGCAGATGCAGGCGACGATCGAGTCTGGGTCGGCAGGTCAATAAGCCCTTCGTATAGGGATGCTGCGGATTTGAGTAGATCTGTAGAACAGGACCCGCTTCAACGATTTTGCCCTGATACATCACAGCAACGTCATCGGCAATCTCGGCAATCAACCCCAGATCGTGAGTGATGAACATCATGGACATCCCGCGTCGATCGCGCAAGTCGCGCAGCAAAGCCAAAATGGTTGCCTGGACGGTGACATCTAGCGCGGTGGTAGGTTCGTCAGCAATCAAGAGGGCAGGGTCACAGGCGATCGCCATTGCAATCATTACCCGCTGCATCTGTCCGCCCGACAGCTCATGGGGATAGCGGTTGAGGAAGGCATCTTTTTGACGAAACACCTGATGTTCTACCTCTGGTGCCGATGGTAACGGTGCATCAGGATTATTGTGCTGAAGATCTTCCAGATAGCGCTGCTTCATCGTCTCGTCGTCTGGCAGCAGGCGCACCTCTTGAAGCCGGGCGATCGCATCCCGTTCAGCCTCTTTCTGCGTGACTCGTTTGTGCAGACGAATCGCTTCCACAAGCTGAAAGCCGATCGTGTAGACCGGATTGAGCGAACTCATCGGCTCCTGAAAGATCATCGAGATTTCGCCACCTCGATAGTCTTCAAGCTGACGTTTGGGTAGTTTGGTGAGGTCGATCGCCTGCGCTTCACGCTCGGCACCCCAAAACAAAATCTCGCCTGCGGTCACTTTGCCAGGAGACGGCACCAACCCCATCACCGCCAGCGATGTCACCGATTTCCCTGAACCTGATTCGCCTACAATGCCCAGCGTTTGACCTCGTTTGACCGCAAACGAAATGCCATCTACTGCCTTGATCAACCGTCCATCGGGCTGAAACTGAACTTCAAGGTTGTTGACTTGCAGAACTGTGTCGTTCATGGGATACCGGGAGAACTCTTCTAAATTGTATGTTCTGCATCTTAACAGCCTCCCTGGTTGGATAGTGTCTCAGCTCACATTGTTTCAGTATCAGTGCTAGGGCATGTCATCAATTCAGCTCCGAAACCTTGCGGTATCAGCATGTCACGTCTGCCCCAACACACCAGGCTAGGGGCTGGAAACCTTGCTGCAAGTACTGTGTAGTGGTCATTGATGACAGCCCCTAGTCAGGAGGCATCATTTGCGATCGAAATTCGCTATTGTTCAAATAGAGCGATAGCCTCACCCCTCACTCCTCACCCCTCACCATGATTCAACTACAGCCTAAACTGTTAACGGATACCTGGGTCACTGCCACCTGGGACGAGTACCTGAGGATCATTGACGATCCTGCTTACGCTAAAGCGAAAGGGTATTACTTCGACGGGCAGATGAGGGTAGAAACAATGGGAGTCGGACCGGATCACGCCAGCGACAACGGTATTATTCATGTTGCGATCACGCTGTTCTGCGCCCTTAAAGGCATTTCTATTAAAGGTCTTATTAACTGTAGCTACCGCAAAACGGGTGTCCGAGAAGCACAGCCAGATGTTTCCTACTACGTGGGCGAGCGCACCACACTTGCTCCCCAGGGCAGCAGCATTACCAATCTGGATGAAATCCCCGCGCCTGATTTGGCGATCGAAGTGGCTGATTCGTCACTCGATGCTGATCTGGGCAAGAAACGGTTGCTCTACGAAGCGATGGCGATCGCTGAATATTGGGTGGTTGATGTCGAAAACGCGCAGATTATCGCGTTTCAAGTCGCTAGCAATGGTAGCAGGCGCATTGACCAATCTCAGGTTTTACCAGGGCTAGAGATGGCAGTGCTCTGCGAAGCCATGATCCGACGGCGACAACTGGATGATAGCCAGGTAGTTGCCTGGTTACTATCCACCTTTCAGTCATAAGGCTCACAGCATCGACAATTCGCCTGCAACTTCCAGACGAGTGACGTTGCTCATCGTCATAAAGCTTTCCGAAAGGGTTTCAGACACAGACGGACTGATCCAGCCCATTTGTTTTAGTAAATGAATGGCAACAGCGTACTTTGCTCGCTTCGCGCCGTCCATCACCTTGATCGCCAAGCCCATGCCTTCGCCCAAACGCCCAATGCACTGAATGCCTTCTGCTCCTGCTTTACTGACCAGTTCACCCTCGGTCAGGCGCATCAGCTCAGTGTCAAACTCACCATCACCCGATACCATAGCAGGATGATGCGTCATTGCCCGCACGATGCGTTCCATATCCAAGCTGTCACCAGAGGCAAGGCGGGCATACAGAGAGGCGATCTGCCCCAACTGCATGAAGTAGGTAGGTGCGCCACAGTCATCACGAGCACTGATGAATTCTTCGGCAGGCATTCGCAGCAGTTCAGCGACCTTTTGTAAGATCAGTTGCTGGACGGGATGGCTGCGCTGGAGGTAGCTGCTGAGGGGAAAATTACGCTGTTGGCAAACTGCCAGCATTCCAGCATGTTTGCCAGAGCAGTTGTATTCCAGGCGACTGCGTTTGCCGATCGGAATTGGGCATTGGAGCACCGTTGGGTCGATATCGGCACGCCAGAGAATGTTGAAGACTTGCCGGACTTGCTCGATCGTGCCCTTGTGCGAACTACAGATAATTGCCAGATCGCGATCGCTCAAGCCATAGCGTTCTAGCGTGCCTGTCGTCGTCACCGCCAACGCCTGAAAAGGCTTTAATGCCGATCGTACAAACGTTGCCGTCTCGGCACTTCCAGCCACCAAAAGATTTCGTCCTCGGTTATCACAAATAACCGCTTGGACGTAGTGCTTGGATTCGATAATACCTTCGCGCAGTAACCTAACTTCCAGCTCTGCGGCTTGCGTGCGTCTTCCCCTTGTCATGCGTAAGACTTTAGCATTGGAAGGGGACGGAGGGGGAAAAGTTTTGAGGAAGAGAGGGGTGAGGGGATGAGAGGATGAGGAGCTAGGGGGCTGGGGAGATGCGGAGCTAGGGGGCTGGGGAGATGCGGAGATGGGGGGCTGGGGAGATGCGGAGATGGGGGGCTGGGGAGATGCGGAGATGGGGAGATGGGGAGTGTTGAATTGATTCTGACCGCTGACCGCTGACCGCTGACCGCCGACCGCTGACCCTTGCCTTCTGCCTCCTGCCTTCCGCCTTCTACTACACCAACTGCCATGCCAACGCACCCGCGATCGCCACGATCGCCAGCGCCCCAAACGTTTGCGTAAGGCGCTTGAGAATGGGTTGAATTTGGTAGGTCACAACCAGCTGATCTTGGGCAAGCATTTCGGGCGGCTTTGCCCAAAGCTGACCGTCATACCAACCCGATTCTTCGTAAAAAATTGTGCTGGCAGACAAACGTGATTGGATGTATGTCCAGCCTAGATACAAGCGTAAGAGCACCAACGAGAGGCACAGAGCCGCTCCTGCGGTACCACTGAGGACAAACTGAGCGGGATATTTGGCGATCGGAAAACTGGCAGCCGCGATCGGTCCGACAATGAGCCAACTCCAGCCCCAAACCCAGAGCAGCTTGCGAATATATTGCGGCAAACCAAGCGTTGACCAACGAAAAAACCAGGATTCTTGCAGTTCCTGGTACTCATTTAAGGGTTGCTGCTCGAACGGAACCGGGCAGGAAGAGACAGAAGACTTCATGACTAAGCCATCCGGTAGCAAGCTGGCACACTCTACACTATATACGATACCCCTGCTGTAGCATTACAGGTGCCTGGGGAAGCAGCGGTCAGAGCAACCAAAAAATCCCCTACCTTGCCTGAGCAGAGATAGGGGATGAACACGTTAGACCAAGCAAACTTTCGCTTCTTCGAGACGGACGATCGCTGCCCACCGTCGTCCAAACTAATATCGTCCAAGCTAAACCTCATCAGCTTCCATACGTGCCATGACGATCGCGCAGAAAGCAAACGCAGCAACTAAGGGCATCGGTGTTGCAAAGAAATAGCTAAACGCTCCAGCCGTGATGGCGCTCAATCCAGCAGCAGCGCACCATACTCTTTCTTCAAAACACAAGCCTTGCTTTGCCTTCATTGACTGCAACACCTGAGTTGGAATGGGTACTGGCATCACGGCATTGGGAGGAAACGCCCAGTAGTCAGTGCGTTCCTGAAACACGTCAGTCCAACCGTTTTCGGCACACCAATCTTCAATCCATTTTGCAGCGTAATGGTTCATAGCTCGACGCATTAATTAACGTTATTGTTGTGAATGAAGCTAGCTCGTGATGTAAACAAAAACTAAGCGTTAAGCAGCGTTGGAAACTCAGACCTTGCCAAGCTTGCTAACAATTTTGGCAAGCCACTGACCCTCTGAGACTAACAGAGCGATTCTTTACACAACAGCCAAAGAAATCAAAGTTTACGTGCCTATGTGATCGGTTTAACGTCACCTGGAAAGACGGGGTGCAGGCAGAGTTTCGTCCTCATAAAGTGTCACATGCAAACTCCTGAAATGTCTGCATAGAAGTGGTTTTAACGATTCACGATCGCTACCTTAAACTAATTTACAACACGATCTAATCCTTCAAAAAGTGCATTGTCTGTTCATCGTTTGAATGCGATCCCTGCCTCTGGTGTCAACGCACAGTAACAGGCGAGCGCAAGCAATCTACCTCAAGGCACCCTCCTCAGGGTTAAGAAGCCGCGCAAGGGGTGACAGGATATGGTGAAATAAAAACTGCGGCTATGCGATCCATCCACGGCTCACAATCGATTCATCAAACCGAATCTAAAGCGGAAAGATATGCACACAAACGTTCAGTTCTCGTTGTTGGCGGCTCTAACGATCGCGCTGGGTGCCTGTAGTCCCAATCCTGCCCCTACGACAACTGCCTCGCCTCAAGCATCCGGTGCATCTCTAACCAGTAGTGCGACAGGGATTGCGATCGGTATTGGTGTCGCCCAAACCAGTAATGTGGCGTTGCTGGGACAGGAAGAAGTTGCAGGTGCAAAAATCGCCGAGCAATACTTCAACAGCAAAGGTGGCATCAATGGCACACCGATCAAGCTGGTCTTTCAAGACACAGGCGGCGACGAACAGGGGGCAATCAACGCGTTCCAGGCGCTCATTACCAAAGATAAAGTAGTGGGCATTGTAGGACCCACGCTCTCACAGCAGGCGTTTAGTGCAGACCCGATCGCCGATCGTGCCAAAGTCCCCGTCCTCGGACCCTCCAACACGGCTAAGGGCATCCCGCAAATTGGTGACTTCATCGCTCGTGTCTCCGCACCCGTTTCGGTGGTGGCTCCCAACTCGGTCAAAGCAGCGCTCAAGATCAATCCTCAAATCAAAAAGGTAGCGGTCTTCTATGCTCAAAATGATGCGTTCAACAAGTCTGAAACCGAGATTTTTCAGCAAACGGTGAAGGATCAGAACCTTGAACTTGTTACAGTGCAGAAGTTTCAAACAACGGATACAGATTTTCAAAGTCAGGCAACCGCTGCTATTAATCTAAAGCCCGATCTCGTCATTATTTCTGGTCTTGCAGCCGATGGTGGCAACCTGGTGCGCCAACTGCGAGAACTGGGCTACAAAGGGTTAATCATTGGCGGCAATGGACTCAACACATCCAATGTTTTTCCCGTTTGCAAAGCGCTCTGTGACGGTGTGCTGATCGCTCAAGCGTACAGTCCAGAGCAACCCGGTGACATCAATGCTGCTTTCCGCGATGCCTACCGCAGTCAGTTCAAAAAAGAACCGCCTCAGTTCAGCGCCCAAGCCTTTGCTGGCGTACAGGTGTTTGTGGAGGCGCTGCAGGCAGTCGATCGACAGTCAAAGGTCAGTCAGCAAGCGTTGCCCGCCTTGCGAGTAGCGCTTAACAAGCAACTGCTGGTCGGCAAATACAACACCCCACTCGGCGAAATTTCTTTTACACCTGAAGGCGAGATTGTACAAAAAGAGTTCTACGTGGCTCAGATCAAGATGGATGCCAATGGCAATAGTGGCAAGTTTACGTATCTGAAGTAAAGAAGGGCTTACCCAGAAACCGGGTTTCTCAAACCGATATCGTTTAAGCTTCCAGGCTGTGTCCAGAAACCCGGTTTCTCCACAAAATGCTATCGTTTGAGCCTCCAGGTTGCGTCCAGAAACCCGATTTCTTTCGGGATGCCAACGGTTAAAGTGAGCGGCGGCAGATATGACCGAAACGAAGTGCGAAAACTCTCTACCGTCCGCTCCAGTGTATTGTTAGACCGTGCCTCACCAGTAACTTCTAAACCATGATTGGTAACGCATCGATCGTAACGAAACCGCCCTCAACGGTCTGGATGTGCAGATCGTAGCCTCGCAACAATCGCATCCCAACTAACGGCACTGTTTCTGACTCGTTAATGTCAATCGTGCGATATTGTCCATCCCAAATGACAGCCGCGATATACACTTCAAAAATACAGGACGTGCCATCTCCCAATGTTGCAACATCACGCCCCTTCCAAGTCAAATTTAGCGCAGTGATAGTACTAGAAGGCAAGGTCAAGAAGCCCGAAAAACCTGTATCAATCACTGCATCAACAAGTTGCGTTTTGGTATCGTTCTTCACGACGACTGGAAGTATCGCTTCACAACTTTGATTCACCGAGCCGTACATCATGGCGTTTCTTTCAGACTTCGTGCACCAAAATGGTAGACTGCCCGATGTCCAATGCGGATGAACCAGGTTTGGGCATCAGGGTATTTAGCAAGGAGTTGCTCTGATGCAGTCACAATGTCGTCAGCCACCTCAAAAGCTCCGGTTTCGATGTCGATCGCCACGATTCTGCCGTAATTGCCTTTCTCAACTTGCGATCGCACTTGAGACTCGTAGATCTCATTGCCACGACGAGCAAATTCCTCTTTGCTATAGCGGGGCTGCCGAATGATCATAGGCTTGACCTCTCTTCAACGTACCCCTACATTTTATCTTGAGCAACGGAGATGGCGCTCGCTGAAGAGAGACGAGCAAAATGAAAATTGTTGAGTTGACGTAGGAAACCTAACTTATAGGCAATTGACCCCGATGTTTAGGAAAGTAAGGTTTTACTCGATCAGAAGAAGATGCTTTAACAGATGCCAACTCTGCCCAGAACATTCGTCCCATCTCACTAGGTAGTCATAGCCAGGTTGCTCCCACCAACGTCTTCTCACTTCAACAATTGTGCCTTTGAAACCAGGCTCAGGGAAAGTAAAGACGATTTGTTTCACACCTTCCGCAGCAGTTCTTGTAAAAGGTGGCGATACTTTTGCCACAACATCTACATGGTCGTCATGGTGTCGTTGATGAGCGAGTGCTCCTTCTTCAGTGATTTCTACGCGATCTCCAGCAGACAGCAATTTTACTTGTTTCATAGAAGGCGGATTCTAAACACACTAAATTTTTGCTTTGTGTCAAGAATTCCCAACTCAAGAATCAAAACAACAAAGATGAGGTCTAACTATTGAATATCCAGCACAAAGTCTGGCAAAACGTCTTCACCAGACAGTCGGGCTGGGGTTGCAATAACTTCGACGGGACGATCGCTGCGATAGATTTCCACGCTGCGATTTTGCGGATCGATGAGCCAACCGAGCCGGACTCCGTTCTCAAGATACTCCTGCATCTTTGCTTGCAATGGTTTTAGATCGTCGCTTGGAGAACGTAGCTCAATGACAAAATCGGGTGCTAACGGTGGAAACTTGCGGCGTTGATCCGGTGTCAGTGCGTTCCAGCGGTGTGAGGCAACCCAGGCAGCATCGGGAGAGCGATCGGCTCCATTGGGCAACTTAAAGCCACCCGATGAATCAAAGACAACTCCCATCTGAGCCTGACGATTCCACAAACCAAGATCAACTGTTAGCTCAGCATTCTGATTACTGCTTTCTCCACCTGTAGGTGTCATGATGATGAGATCTCCGTTTGCAGTGCGCTCAAACCGTAAGTCCCGATTGACCTGACAAAGTTGAAAGAACTGCTCATCGGTTAAGTGGATAATTGGGTCTAGATTGACTGTGAGCGCTGACATCGCCTTGACCTCCATCTTTCGTGCAGAGTTGTTGAGCTGAAGGGTGCTGAAGTAACTCGATTATGCCGAATTTTGGGTGGTGTTACAGCCATCTAAGCCACGATCGCCCACCCCTCACTCCTCACCTCATGACCCTGACCATCTTCCTTCAAAACGTTCTTAACGGACTGTCGATCGGCAGCGTCTACGCCATTTTTGCCTTGGGTTACACGCTTGTCTTCTCCATTTTGGGCATTATCAACTTTGCCCATGGGGCAATTTTCACTTTAGGCGCGTACTTTACCTATGTGCTCATTGGTGGTGCCTTTGGCTTTAATGGCTTGTTGGCAAATGCGATGTTGCCTGTGAAGATGCCGTTTGCCGTGGCGATCGTTCTCAGTGGCATTCTCTGTGGGCTAGTGAGCGTCGTCGTTGAGCGATTGGCGTTTCGACCACTGCGACGACAACGAGCCGACCCGTTACTTACCGTCGTTTCCAGTCTCGGTGTCGCGTTTGTGATTGTGAATGTGATTCAGTATCTGGTCGGTGCAGAGAGCTACACGTTTCCCGCTGATACCTATGGCAACCTGCCGCCTGCGATTAATTTCGGGACAGCAGAGAATCCCATTCCCATCCGCAGTGTGCAGATCGTGATCTTTGTCGTTTCTGCTGTCATTTTGACCGTTCTCACGTACCTGATTAACGCTACCAAATACGGCAAAGCAATGCGAGCAGTGGCAGAAGATGCAACAACCGCAAGCTTGTTGGGCATTGATACCGATCGCTTTATTGTTCTCACCTTTTTCGTCAGCGGTTTTCTAGGCAGCTTAGCGGGCACACTCGTCGGTTCTAGCGTCAGCATCGCCGGACCATATTTTGGCATCGGCTTTGGGCTAAAGGGTCTGGCAGTCATCGTGTTGGGCGGTTTAGGCAGTATTCCGGGTGCGGTAGCTGGTGGTTTGGTGATTGGACTCATCGAAGCCTTCGTGCCAGGAGAGTTCTCTGCTTATAAAGATGCGATCGCCTTTGGGCTGTTGTTCATCATGCTCATGGTGCGACCACAGGGGTTACTGGGACGATCGTTCGTGCAGAAAGTTTAGACGTTGTGAAGCCATTCGCTCTGCATTCAATCAGTGCGAGTGAGCATCAAAGACTGGTGAGCAAGGTTCCACGGCTCGACTGCCAGTGAGCAGGACTCGTGAACAAGGTTTAATCATTGACGGTCGAGACTCAAAGACTGGTGAATGAGGATCAAAGATTCATCGATAGACTTCACACACACTGTAATGATGTGATGTAAAGACTAGTAGTCAGGTGAGAAAGGTTATACTCATTGGAAGAGACACCGCTTCAGCCTGCTGTCTAACGATTACAGCTTGAAACGTGGCACCAGGATGTTCGCCCCACTCTTGAAGGTCTAGCCAAGACGATATACGGTTATGCTTAAACCAACGAAGGCAGAGATAGGGAATGCTGTATCTGGCGCAGGTACAAAAAAAAGGGCTTTTAGGTAAAGTAGGGCTACAGCTCTTAGCGCGTCAGAAGTCTGAAAACGCGTGGACACTGCTGCCTGAAGAAGAGGTCATTCTCTCAAGCGAAGTCAGTAGTTTTAGCGAAGGCATGTTTGTCCTGGTCGAGTTGGGCACCAGTCGTCAGGTTTTGACCATCAACGACGCGAAAGAGTGGCTGCTGGAACTGGTACAAAATTTTCTGGTCAATGGCATTACGCCAGAGTTTTTGCAGCACGAAACCGAACGCGCCGAGCAGTGGCGACAGTCGCTGACCCTGCAAAGCCAGGAACTCGATCGCCGTGCGTTGGAGCTAGAGGCACGCAAAGAGCAAATCCAGGACATGGAAGAAAAACTCAAGCGTGAGAAAAAGCTGATTGACGCGCTCTCATCGCAACACAAATCTCAAAGCAACCCCGCCAACTAGCGACCCGTTAACTATGGCTGATCGCGTTTACAGTCTGCAACCTGTGAGGCTAAACGCTCGTACTTCGGTAATTTTGACGTTAATTAATTTGCCTTGCATTGTGGCAATGTCGCCAGGGAAAAAGGTCAGGCGATTGCTGCGGGTGCGACCCATCACTTGAGTGGGGTCTTTGGTGTTCTGTGCCTCAACCAGCACTTCTTCGATGCGATCGCGATACCGTTCCGATCGCTCCATTGCTTTGGTCGAGCCAAGACGATTAATCCGCTGGAGACGATCGGTTTTCACCGCTTCACTCACCTGGTTTTGCCACAGTGCCGCTGGTGTATTAGGGCGAGGCGAATAGGCAGCCGTATTCACCAGATCGAAGCAAAGATCATCAATCAGCTTTAGCGTCTGCTCAAATTGTGCGTCGGTTTCGCCGGGAAAGCCCACGATCGCATCGGCACTAACGGCAGCATCGGGCATAGTGTGACGAATGGAATCGATGATGCGGCGATATTTCTCATGGGTGTAACCCCGCGCCATTGCTTTAAGAATGTCATTGTCGCCCGACTGGAACGGAATGTGGAAATGTTCGCAGACTTTGGGCAACTCCGCGCAAGCACGAATCAGGCGATCGGTGAAATAGCGAGGATGGCTGGTCGCAAACCGAATGCGCTCAATACCCGGTACATCGTGGATGTAGTAGAGCAAATCGGTCAGGGTGTGCTGATGCCGACCTTCGGGCGTTGTGCCAGGGAGATCGCGCCCATAAGCATCAATGTTCTGTCCCAGCAGCGTAATTTCCTTGAAGCCTTGCTGTGCCAACCGCTCAATTTCAGCACGAATCGCTTCTGGCGTACGAGATTGCTCTACACCACGCACATTCGGCACAACGCAGTAGGTACAACGCTCGTTACAGCCGTAGATGACGTTAACCCAGGCAGTGACGGTACTGTCTCGTCGCGGCTTGGTGATATCTTCCATGATGTGAAGCGGTTCTGTCGCTACCACCTGACTACCGCTAAACACGTCCTCTAGCAAATCTTGCAGGCGGTTGGCGTGTTGCGGACCCATCACCAGGTCGAGTTCTGGTACTCGCCTCAAAAGTTGTTCGCCTTCCTGCTGCGCTACACAGCCCGCGACAATTAAGGTCAGATCAGGCTTGGTTTGTTTGCGAATTGCCTGCCTGCCCAGGTAAGAATAAACCTTCTGCTCGGCGTTATCACGAATAGTGCAGGTGTTGTAGAGAATCAGGTCGGCATCGTCGGGTTGCTCTGCCCACTCAAAGCCCATTGTCTCCAAGATGCCAGCCATGCGCTCGGAGTCGGCTTTGTTCATCTGGCAGCCGAAGGTAGTGATGTGGTAGCGACGGGAAGCAGCGGTCATGAGGCGCACATTGAATGGTCAGTCTTCGATCTTATACCAGTCCTCAATGACTTGTGGGTCTGTAGGGACGTTACACATAACGTCCCTATAAACTATGCTGCCTTACAAGCCCGTTGCACTGTCATGTTCGACTACGTTTGGGTCGACACCCGTTGGTGAAACGATGTCGCGGAAGAGGGTAATTTGCTCACTAAATTCCAGTCGCTTAATCTGGTTGAACAGGGACTCTGCTTCAGCCGACAGCTTGTAATCAGAAGGCACGGGGATGACAGTGCCGCTATCCATGCCTTGAGCCAGCAGATACCAGAACAGTAGTTTAGTTGTATCGCCGATCGCACCGTATTCCCGTGCGAAGAGAGTGTTCTTGCGGGTAAGCAGATCGCGCTGCACCTGCAATTGCTCCTCATCGGATAAGTGTTTTACCTGTTCAAAAAGTGCTTCTGCGATCGTTGGAGAAGCAGTGCTAGCGCTTGGTGCAGCGGGTGTAATCGATTCGCCCATTTCGGTGTAGATGAACCAAAACAACGCGAGTTGTTGATCCACATCCAGATTTTGAAACGCTGTAACTTTTTCGCTATTCAGAGTCGATGTTGTAAATGTCATAAACGTCTCCTAATCATTGCCTCCACGTAATCTAACGATGTGACCATCAAGATTAACCCCACTACAGACAGAAGCCGACAACTCCCCTATAGACAGAGGAAACGCTGCTATGTCGGCTCAGCCTTTTGTGAGCGGACTCGTAAAAGCAGGAACGAAAGATGGCAAAACAACCAGGTCACGTTAGCGTCACTACGCCCAATCTAGAAGTGGTCAGCAGTCATGAAACTGTCAGCGATCGCTCATCATGCCGTCGGAGTCGATCGCTTGAACCTCGATCGTCTGTTTCACATTCTCCAACTGATCATTCCGCTCTTTCAAGGCAGCATTTTCTTGCTCCAGCGAAGCTTTCAGCCGCTCTAGCTCCACATTCTGTTGCTCCAGGCTCGTCAGTCGTTTAGTCGTTCGCATACTGCGGAGCCCCCGCCGTGCGCCATCCCACAGGCTGAGTAGCCCAATCAACGCAGCGCCCAGTAGAGCAGACACCACAATTACCAAAGACAGCGAGATGTTACCGCTTTCGATGGTGAAAAACCGGACATTCACAGGCTGAGGGTTTTGAACGCCGAAGATAACCATGACGATCGACAGCACAATCATCAAAATGAGTACGATAACGCCCATAGCCGTGTTTGGTTGCAGACAGAATACACGTTCGATCGTACCACTCTGCGCTAAAGACATTGGTTAAGCAAACAACTCTGCGACCGAAATACTGAAGCCTTGCAGGATGGTCTGGGTGCTCACCGTTTCAGCTTCAGTGAAAATCAGCGACTTGTCGGCTGTCATGATGATGACGATCGCGTTCTCAGGAAAGAGTAACCAGACCTCCTGACAGCCCGATCGCAAATACTCCCGCGCTTTGCTGAATAGCGTTTCTGCTTCGTCCTCTGGTGACGCAACTTCTGCAATTAGTGGAAAACTCTGCGGCAAAATTGCTGGCATCCCATATTGCTCTAGCAGCTCTACCGTCATGTAGGCAACATCAGGACGACGAATTTGCTCAACCGTCGCGCAAGGCGGTGAGATGAGTACTTTCCCCTTCTGCTGATTCGCCTTTACGAAATTAAGCCACTCGATACTCAGGTTTCCTTGAACCAAACCGTGATGAAGCGTCCCGCCCGTTTTCTCAACCAGCGTCCCGTCCACGTATTCCATCAACGACGGTAGGACGGCATTGGCTTGTAGTAATTCATCAACGGTTGCACCTTCAACAAATGTCGCGTAAGTGCTTGTCGTCATGCCTGCATCGCTGAACGCTGTACCTCTATTATGGATGTGCAGTCAGTGGAAGCGATGATAGTGGTGAGCCATAACGTTTCAGCCCCAGCCGATCGGCTTTCGGAAGCCATTACGCGCCTCCGTAGCCTCACCCAATGCAGTGTTCAAACGGGTTGGCGCTACTGCGATGAAGATCTGCCGATCGCTCAGGCAACCCAGCCCGACACCTGGCACAACTGGGCGATCGCACCCCTCAATGAGAAAGACCACATCGCCTGGACAAAGGGCAAACAAGTGCGGTGGCTCGGTCAACGCATCACCGTGCCCCACGACTTACAGCAGTTTTCAGATGAATACGCCACGCTTGCAGATTCTCTCAGCCCCCTAAATCCCCCTTTCTCGAATGCCCGACAGGGCTATATTCTGGGGGACTTTGACTCTGGTTCTCCCCAGAATTGGGGGGCTAGGGGGGCAAAAACGACTGGCTACCCACTGGCAGGACTAACCCTGCGACTAGCCCTGACATGGTGGGCGATCGATGCCCAAATCTTTGTCAACGGTGCCTTAGTGCAAGCAGGCGATCTCTTTGACTGTGTAACCCGCATCTTGCTCAGCGAAACCGTCACATCCGGAGATCAGTTTGCGATCGCCCTTCGCCTCGTTAGCCCCAGACACGACGATGGTGCCCTCGTGCGATCGGTCTGCCACTACGAAGTCCCTGCTCCTAGAAATCGGGTTTCTTCAAGTTCCGAAGCGGAGACGACAGCACCGTTAGAGCAGAAACCCGATTTCTTAACGGTTGAACCCAGCTTCATCGCCGACGAACTCGACATCCTCCGCCTCTACCTCCAAACCTTCGCCCCCAAAAAACTAGAGTTCCTATCTGAAGCTGTCTCCCAAATCGACTGGTCAACCCTCCCCTCTTCCCTTGCTTCCTCTGCTCCCTCCGCCTCCCCCGCCCTCTCCCACACCCCACACCCCACACCCCACACCCCTTCTCTCTTCAATCAATCTCTGGCAAGCCTCCGCGATCGCCTCCTCCCCCTCTCCCCCCTCCTCAAACAGCGTCGCATCCGCCTCCTCGGACACGCCCACCTCGACATGGCATGGCTCTGGACAGTTGCCGAAACCTGGAACGCAGCCGAACGCACTTTTGAGTCTGCCCTAAACCTGCAAAAAGACTTTCCCGAACTCAGCTTCTGCCATTCCACACCCGCGCTGTATGAATGGATCGAGGAAAACCGTCCCGCGTTGTTCGAGCAGATCCGACAGGCGATCGCAGCCGGATGGTGGGAACCCGTAGGCGGACTGTGGATCGAGCCAGAACTCAACCTCATCAGCGGCGAGTCAATGGTGCGACAGGTGCTTTACGGTCAGCGCTACTTTCAGGAAAAGTTTGGCAGCATCAACCGCATCGCATGGCTACCCGATAGCTTTGGCTTCACCTGGCAGCTCCCGCAGATCCTCAAGCAGGGCGGCATCGATTACTTCGTCACGCAAAAACTGCGCTGGAACGACACCACAAAGTTCCCCTACGAAGTCTTTCAGTGGCAGGCACCCGATCGCACCGAGATCTTCAGCCTCATGTCCGCGCCGATTGGCGAAGGCATTGACCCCATCAAAATGGCAACCTACGCCTGCGACTGGGAAACCAAAACAGGCATTCCCGATATCCTCTGGCTCCCCGGTGTGGGCGATCATGGCGGTGGACCCACCCGCGATATGCTCGAAATTGCCCGCCGCTGGCAGCAGTCACCCTTCTTCCCCCAGCTAGAATTCTCCACTGCCCTCGACTATCTGCAAGACCTCGAAGCCCATTACACGCCTGATGTCGCTACAGACTTAAGGAGTGAAGCGCAACGAGCGATCGCCCAGGCTCAAACAGTCGTGAACGAGCCTCCAACACTCACCGACGAGTCTTTACTACTCACCGACGAGTCTTCAACACTCACCGACGAGTCTTTGATACTCACTAATGAGTCTTTGATACTCTCAAACGAGTCTTTGATACTCAATCACGAACCTCCAACACTCTCAAACGAGTCTTTGATACTCTCAAACGAGTCTTTGATACTCAATCACGAACCTCCAACACTCTCAAACGAGTCTTTGATACCCAACAACGAGTCTTTGGTACTCTCGAATGAGTCTTTGATACTCAATGACGAGTCTCTGATACTCGGTGATGAGAATCAAACACTCACTAACGAGTCTTCAACACTCAACGACCAGTCTTTAACCCTCAATGAAGACGCTCGGAGCTTGAATGACCTCACTCCTGACTCCCGACTCCCGACTCCCCACTCCCTCCCCTCATGGAATTCCGACCTCTACCTCGAATTCCATCGCGGTTGCTACACCACCCACGCCGATCAGAAGCGTCATAACCGACGTTCTGAACAGTGGTTGTATCAAGCTGAACTCTGGGCATCGCTGGCAACCATCAGCGCAGGCGTTAAGTATCCCAAAGCGGACTTACAGTATGCCTCGGAAAAAGTTTTATTCAATCAGTTTCACGATATCCTGCCAGGATCATCCATCCCTGAAGTGTTTGAGGATGCAAATGCAGATTGGGGAGTCGTTGAGTACCTCGGCAAGCACATTACTGAAGAAGCTTTGAAGACAATTGCCTCTCAACTCGCCCTTCCACCACCACCACATCCAGACGCTAAAGCGGTTGTAGTGTTCAATCCTTTGAGCTGGAAACGGTCTGGCCATGCTGTCGTGATTCCCACATGGCAGATGACAGAAAGCGAAGAGACATCAGAGGAAGAAATTAAGCAGATTCGGTGGCGTTTTTTGGATCTACAGGGACAAGAAGTCAGGCTTCAGTACTGTGCGGCGGTAAGGTATGGCAAAGGATCGTGTTTCACCTCATTCATCGCAGAAGATATTCCTGCCAACGGTTACCGCTGCTTTTGGCTCTGCCCTTGCGAACCCAAATTACCCATTCTTCAAGCAGAAGTAGCCAGTTTCGTTTTAGAAAATGAGTTTCTACACGTAACGGTTGATCCAGCAACCGGAGATTTATCCAGTGTGTTTGACAAAGTTCGACAACGCGAAGTGCTGAGTGGACCTGGTAACCAGCTTCAGTCCTTTCGTGATGCTGGGCAATATTGGGATGCTTGGAACATTGATCCTAACTATGCCGAACATCCCTTACCTCCAACAAAACTCATATTCATTGAGTACAAGGGTCAAGCGACTGTAGAGCCACGCATCGTGATCAAACGGAAGCTTGGATTGGCTACCTTCTACCATGACTACAAGCTGAAAAAAGGTTCTCCCATACTGGAAATTCGTACATCTGTTATGGGTTGGTATGAGGAGCACGTTCTTGTTAAAGCGGCTTTTCCTCTGAATCTAGAAGCAGACTTTGCAACGTATGAGATTCCCTGCGGGGTGATTGAGCGAACGACAAAACCGGAGACTGATGCTGAAAAAGCTCAATGGGAAGTTCCTGCCATGCACTGGGCAGATCTCAGCGACGGCAACTATGGCGTGAGCTTACTCAACGACTGCAAATACGGTTACGATGCAAAACCCAATCAACTACGGCTCACCCTCCTGCGCGGTGCCGAATGGCCCGATCCAGATGCGGACAAAGGACGGCATTCCTTCACCTATGCCCTCTATCCCCACACAGGCGACTGGAAAGCCGCTCAAACCGTCAAGCATGGCTACGAGCTAAACATGCCGCTCATGGCACAGGTCATTCCTACGAGCGGAGACGATCGCCCGAAAACCTTGCCACCCACAGCCTCCCTTCTCGATTTAGGAGCCGACAATCTTGTGCTGATGGCATTCAAGCAGTCAGAAGACTCAACCGATGAGTGGGTCTTGCGCTGCTATGAGTGCCACGGTGAGGAAGCGCAGCTTAACTTTCAGAGCGATCTGGGTTTGGAGTTGGGAGAGCGAGTTGATTTATTGGAGCGAGCGATCGACCCACAAACAGTAGAGGGGCAAACTACAACAGTTCGCCCCTGGGAAATTGTCAGCTTTAAAGTGAAGCAGTCAGCTACTAGCAATCAGCAATCAGCTAAACCTCAAGCATGAAGCGGAAAGCTCTTCGTTGCTACAGCACACCCAATGCCCAAAAGCTGACCGCTGACCGCTGACTGCTGACCGCTGAAAGCTCCTAATCTTCGTGATCTTCAAACGGGTCATCCAACGCCTTTGACGGAGGACCAAACGCCGTATAGATAGCGTATGCCGTCAGACCAACCAGGGTCGCGCAGATCGAAATATTAAGAGCTGTTGCGGGTTCCATATGCGAGAAAAATTATGAGTGCGTTGCCATATAATGTTACAAACAATATACATGTTCTGTCGAGCTAAACATAGGTGACTCATGGCACAGCGGACTCGGTTAGGAGACATTCTTAAACCCCTGAACTCTGAATACGGTAAGGTTGTTCCCGGTTGGGGCACCACAACGTTGATGGGTGTTTTTATGCTGCTCTTTTTGGTATTCCTGCTTATCATTTTGCAGATTTACAACTCTTCGCTTCTGCTGAATGATGTTGATGTTGATTGGACGGGTTTGGGCGGCTAGGATCAGAAGGCAGAAGGCAGAAGTAAGAAAGGTTTGTGGGAGAGGCATTAGCTGATTCGTAACTGATCTGCTCTTTCTGCACTGATGCGTTAGAGCGATCGACCCGACAAAAACGCCTCAATAGAATAAGTGATGATTGAAAGTCCCGGCTTGACCGGGATTTTTTATGACACCGGACACGGAGTAAAATTCAGGGACTGTGAGCGCTAGACTGGAAACGTGGGCTGAGCGCTATAGAGCGTTGCATCGTAAGGTCTTACACAAGTCTCATAGTCTAACGAAGCGGTTGCAGGAGGCGATGCGGTGAATATTTTTGGAATTGGGTTGCCAGAAATGGCAGTGATCATGGTTCTGGCTTTGCTCGTATTTGGACCCAAAAAACTACCAGAAATTGGTCGTAGTGTCGGCAAAGCGATTCGCGGCTTCCAGGACGCATCCAAAGAATTTGAGGCAGAGTTTAAGCGCGAAGCCGAACAAATCGAACAGGCAGTGAAAGCGCCGATGGAAGCACGACTAGAAGAACCTTCGCAGCCAACGTTAGCGCCGTCTTCGGAGGCTGCTGTAGCCAGTGAATCAGAGTCTGATGCAAATGACTCTGTAGCAGCCGATCCGATCGCAGCCGAAACGAAGGATGTCGCCATGTCTAGCGAAGCCAGCAGCTAATTTAGCTGAGAGACAAGCTATGACAGAGGCACCTGTAGCAGCACCCATCATTCCGCAACTCATTGTGGGTTTGGGCAATCCGGGGGCAAAGTACGATCGCACCCGACACAACATTGGCTTTGAAGCGGTAGATATGTTGGCAAAGGTCTGGCGGCTTCATTTGTCAGAAAACCGTAAGTTTCAAGGCATTTTTGGTGAGGGCGTTGCAGCAGGGCAGGTCAAAGTCCGTCTGCTCAAACCCACCACGTATATGAACAACTCTGGTCAGGCAATTCGAGCCGTCACCGATTGGTACAAGCTGCCGCCAGAATCAGTGCTCGTAATCTATGACGATATGGATCTACCCGTGGGGAAATTGCGGCTGCGTCTTTCTGGTTCCGCTGGTGGGCAGAATGGGATGAAGTCAGCGATCGCCCACCTCGGCACCCAAACCTTTCCTCGGCTACGCGTTGGCATTGGTAGTGCGAAAGAGGCACGGCAGGGTGATGCGATCGGTCACGTACTGGGACGCTTTTCACCACAAGAAGCTGAAGTCATAGCAGAGGTCTTGCATCTCGTCGTTGGGGCGGTGGAAGTCAGCCTCAAGCAAGGGATAGACAAGGCAATGAGTTTGTACAATAGCCGGACGGTTGCACAAACCGCTTCTGAGTAGCTTGACGTTACAACCTAGCGGCTTGGTGTGGTGAGCTTAAGCGATGAGTTCAAGCAGAGCAAGGTCGTCGCTGCTAGAAGAAATAAGATAAGATTCCATGCAACCGTCTAAAGCAGCACGTCTATGACCGGACAGTCATCTCCAGACAACCAGCAGTTACTGACGACCTTAGTGCAGGCAACCGCTGAACTGGCGCAGCTAAACAAGCAATACAGCCAAAAGCTCGACACGGTTGAGACAAAAGTCGATACCTTTGGCATCAAGCTCGACCCCTTTGACGCGAAAATTGAAGCCATTGCCGACCAGATCGGTAAGCTGACTGAGTCTATGACAGCGTTTCGTTTCGATCTTGATGACATCAAAGAGACGACTCGACAGCAAGCTGAAACGGCGAAGGTTCAGGCAGAGACCGCAAAAGCTCAAGCAGAGACCGCAAAAGCTCAAGCAGAAAGCGTCTCGCAATTGATCGCGCTGATGGGTTAAAAAATGAGGTGATGCTATTTAGCTTCGATCGCGCTCTTTAACGATGTCCTTCTTAGCCAACACTACGATCGTGGGTTCTCGCCGCTTACCTGAAACTACCGCACATGTTCGTATTCTTCGTCAGTCCTGGCAGCAGGGCATATTGGAGGGCGAGGTGATTGCCAATCAATTTGCATGGCAGTTTCAGTGGTGCTTTCAGCGTGGCGAACTGTCTGTCGAGCCATCGCTCGGTCGAGCGCTGATCAAGGAACCACTGGGGCGCTTTCTCGAACAACGTGACTATCAGCTAGAACCTGGAGCTGACTACTCGTTCACTATTCGAGCAGATGTCTAGTATAGCCACAGCCATATCTGTTAGGACGGGGTGCAGGGGTGAACCCCCCTTCGGCTTGAGCGCTCAGGTCGAAAGCTGGCTGGGGGCAACACCCCCAGACCCCTTTTAATCCCAATGTCCTAAGCGTTTTGGCGACAGCTATAGCGCTCAACATCTACAATCTTCCTGCACAGTCGGTTCTGTCATAAGGATCTATCCGAGTTGCCATGAGAGCGCTAGGCTATGGATAGTCCGTAGACAGATGTAAGCTAGTTAACAAATTGTGTTTCAGTAGTCAACGTCAGGTTTGCCCAGGAGCGATCGCGCTATGTTTGGCTTTGCGCCCAAATTCATTCGTTGCAAAAAACGCTGGTTTCAATGCTCTTTAGCGAGAACGTATCAGGCGCTAAGTTCTGCATCCGTAGATGATCTCTGGCAAAAAATTGTCGATTTGACCGATGTCTCCTGGCACCCAATTATTACCAGCACAAATGTGCCGAACGGACTGGTCGCCAAGCCAGGGCTAATCTATCAGGCAGCGACACGAATTAGTCCGATCCCCATTCAAATTTTCGTTGAGCGTGTGCGACCGGGTGAACTGCTCAGCGTGCGTATTCTGGTGCTACCGGGATTGGAAGAACAGGTGACATACCAGGTCAAATCTACTGTGTGTGGTACCTGTGTTTCCTACTCTGTCACTCTTAGAGGTTGGCTATCACCCATCTTCTGGTCATTCATTCGCCCGTATGCGGCTCGAGTTGCCTCCGATTTGGTGCAGGCGGCTGAGAAGAAGGCACTGCAAGCTGTTGTTCCTGGAGGCTTGAAGCGACCGAAGCACGGCTGTCTTGATTTTTAAGTCCAGACCTTATATTGGTTCTCGTTTGAGTGCGGTACAAGTTCTTAGGATTTAAGGCAGGAGGCAGGAGGCAGGAGGCAGGAGGCAGGAGGCAGGAGGCAGGAGGCAG
>NZ_JCACKI010000048.1:0-3322 GCF_059505325.1 Tildeniella sp. | reverse complement strand
GCTATCAGCTATCAGCTATCAGCTATCAGCTATCAGCTTTTCGCTGACGGCTGACAGCTGACGGCTTTTCGCTCATACATCAATGCACCATTGCCGGACGCTACCGCCATTCCCGGTCTTCCAGTTCTTTCTGAGGCAGCAGTAGAGTGGTTTCAATTTCCTGTCTGATGGTTGCTGTGATTTCGCAATTGCTATGCAAGCAATCGAGCAAGAGTTGATTGGCATCGTAGTAGCGTTGCAGCATCTGCTTTTGCTCAGGCGTAAACTGCCAGGAGTGGTTGACATTGCGATACTGCACGATCGTTGTTCTCAATTGTGCAATCCATTGGGTGTAGTGTGCTTGCCACCAGGCTTGAAACTTTTTCTGGTTGCGCTTTGGGTTAGGGAACTGATCGCTCAGTTGTTGCAGCGATTTGTGAAAGCCAGCATCCAGGGCAATGACGAGAGTTTGGCTCAACGCTTCGCTACAGGCGTGGGCATGGGCAAAGTCCTGGCTTTGGTCGATCGCGCACTCCAATAAAAGATGATCCAGCGCTGCATCCAGAAGCATCCCCTGATCAAGAGTAGCGGCGAGGGCAAAATGAGAGGCAACGTGCGGAGTCTGGGCAAGTGCCATATAAAATGCCCGTCCTGTCGCCACCAAAGGTGGCGACAGGACGGTTTGCGATTTTTGGCTTGCCCAGGTCAAAAACTCTTGCAGGTATGGATCTTGCGCAACGAGTGCATCGATTTGTTGTTTCATCAACTGCACCAGGGAGTCGGCGCTCTGAAGCATGGCAGCCGTTAGCAAGAAGATTTCGCGCCAGTGCGGATCGGTGATGTGGCTGACCAATCCACCCAATGCCTGCTCTAGTGCCTGAAGGTTGTGACTGGCAACAATTTTGCGCGCCGTAAAGTATTCCTGAAATACCAGATAAGAGAAGGAAAATACGCCTCGCGCTCGTTCGATCAGCAACCCATGTTGCGCTTCGATCGCCTTCAGTGCTGCTTCGCTTTCAAGCTGAAGTTCTTCTGGCTCGATCGGAAGCTTGGTCAAACTTTGAATATAGTCTCCAATGTATTGTTCAATCAGGCGTTGCTCAAAGAAGTATTGCCCTTGTTCAAACGTTGCCGCTGCAATCTGGCTCAACAGCTTCAGCTTTTGGGGCAACAAAAACCCTTGATACATTGCATCGCGCTCAATGCCTCTCGCTTCATCCCATTTGCCCAACAGTAGATCTAGCCCCTGCTTGTAAAACTCCGATCGCTTCGCTGGAAACTTGTCTTGACCGTAAAAGACCCAGCAAGCGAGATGGAGGAAAAGGGGTGTGACGATAAGTTGACGAAATTGCCAATTCTCTGGCAAGTCTAGCTTCTGCATAAACTGCGTAGACTGATCTTGCCCTGCTTGTGAAGTCGTTTTGGTGAACGCCACAAACCATTTTTCCGCGAAGGTCGTAATTTGATCCTGAGTAAAGGGTGCAATCTCAACATTGGTAAAGCCACGCAGCGTGAGCTTTTGAGACGCAGTGCGACAGGTCGCCACAAACCGATTTTTGTGGTACTTGTCCGTAAAGCGGCGGATTTCTTTTAAGACCGCTGCACTCTCTCGCTGCATCACTTCATCCATGCCGTCGAGCAACAGCAGCACTCTGCCTGCATGAAGCAAGGTTTCTAGCACAGACGGGTCGGCAATATCAGACGCAAGCCATTCTTGCTGGATATAGCTCAAAAGGCTAAACTCCCGACTATCCCCAGATTCTTCCGCAAAGTGTCGCAGCGTGATGAAGATGGGCACCTGGTTTGCCGCAAACTTACCCCGGTTACACTGGATGGCGAGAGCTTGCAAAAAGGTGGTTTTGCCGCTTCCCGGTTTGCCCAGTACCCGCAGTTTCGTGTACGTTTCGACTGCCTGTGTACCGGGAATTTGTTTCTGCTCGATCGCCCCTAAACCAAAGCGGTCAAAGTCATCAGGTCCTAAGGCTTGCAAGTCTTCGATCGCTACTGACTGCTGGCTGGCAATCTCCTGCAAAACATTGACATCAATATAAATGTCATCAATGCCAACGGGACGGCTGATATCCAGCAATTGCAAAATGCCGCACTGATCCTGGATTTTCTCCTGGCGCTGCGATCGCACATGTTTGACAAGTGCATCGATATCTGGAGCATCAGCCCGCACAATGCCCGCAATGTCAGGAAAGTCTGCGGGTGGATCGACCGCGATCAACCGCCAATCTAGTTCTAAGACGGAACAAATTTCGAGAAAAACCTGGCGATCGACGGGTTGCCCTGTAAAGAACCGCCAAACGGGCTGACGCGTCTTGAGGTTCACCTCACCCGCCAGATTTTCTTGCGTCCAGCCTTTGAGGGCGAACGCTTTTTTAGCCTGTTGAATACCAGATAGCGATACCTGGAGCGATCGCTTGACCATACAGTAAGCACTTTTTAATAAACGAATTTATTAAATTTTTGTTAATGGTTTCATACTAGGCGTTTTGTACGGTGTTGAACATATGCCTGACTGAAGATATACAAAAGCCGAGCGATCGACGCTGCTTTCTACCCAAATGAAACGAATTCAAACAGTTGATGCAGCAAACGTTTCGGCTAAACCAGGAGAGTTTAGTCCGTGGCACCGTCACGCAGATAAACCTCTAGCCCTGAAGCGCCTCTCTAGCACCGTCTGACTGAAAGATTAAGCTACTGGCGGCAATAATATAAATTTTTGTAACAAACTCAATCACTAGAGCGCATTTTATACGCCACGTATCAGCTATCAGCGGTTAGCTATCAGCGGTCAGCTATTAGCGGTTAGCGGTCAGCGATCAGCTATCAGCGGTCAGCGTTTCTTTAGTTAGTGTCTGGCGGCTAGGCGCTACTCGGCGCTTGTGGATTCGGCGATCGCTTCTTGCAAAAAGATTCTAGCGAGGCGATCGTACATGCCTGCACCAATGTATTGCGGATATTTGTGCGATCGACTGTACACCCACACCAGCTCATCGAACAGAAAAATGCGAATGTCTTCTGTCAGGCTTTTGCACTCAGGAATCAACCCTTTCGCAGTGTTGAGGGCATCTGTCCAGCGATCGAAGGTTTGCGAGAATCGTGGTGTGACAACTTTGAACATAGAGTCATTCTAGATCACGGGTGAATCAGCTATCAGCTATCAGCTTTCAGCTATCAGCTATCAGCTTTCAGCTATCAGCTTTCAATTCTACGCTGAGTCTCTTAGCTGACCGCTGACCGCTGACCGCTGACGGCTGACGGCTGACCGCTAATTCTTCAAGCTGACCGCTGACCGCTGACCGCTGACGGCTGACGGCTGACCGCTAATTCTTCA
>NZ_JCACKI010000047.1:0-35981 GCF_059505325.1 Tildeniella sp. | reverse complement strand
TAGCTGATAGCTGATAGCTGATAGCTGATAGCTGATAGCTGATCCAAAAGTGTGCCGTTATTTTTTAGCAAGCTCTTAGCCATTACTTCAGTTCTTGATACCCGTCGTGGCAATGCCGCGAATGAACTGACGCTGACCAAGCAAGAAGAGCAGCACGACCGGGAGCGTGGCGATTACCACTGCCGCCATCAACAGCGACCAGCTATTCGTAAACTGCTCCTGAAACTCTGCCAAAGCCAGTTGTACTGTCCTCAACTCCGGGCGTGTGGTGAACACTAACGGCTTAAACAGGTCATTCCACTCGCCAATAAAGGTGAAGAGAAAGAGGGTGGTCAGAGCCGGACGCGCCAGCGGCAGCATGATGCGCCACAAGATCTGGAACCGATTTGCTCCATCGATCGCCGCTGCTTCCTCTAGCTCTACCGGAATCGTCTGAAAGTACTGCCGCAATAGAAAAATGCCGAAACCATTGGCGATCGTCGGCAAAATCAACGCGCCGTAGGTATTAATCAAGTGCCCCCACTTCAGCACCAGAAAAATGGGGATCACTAACATCTGAAACGGAATCACCAGCGTTGCCAGAATGATCAGCAACAGCGCCTGCCGCCCGCGAAATTGCAGCCGTGCCAGGGCGTAGCCTGCTAAAGCAGCGGTCACGATCTGTCCACCCGTGACCGCCATTGCTATCAGTGTCGAATTTGCAAACGCCAGCAGAAAGTTTCCCTGGAGCCACGCCTGACGGTAGTTTTGCCACGACCAACCGGAGCCGCGACCGACTGGTGTATTAGCTGGCGCAAACGAGGTGACGGCAACAACGCCGAGTGGTAGCAGCACCAGTCCAGCACCTGCTACGAGGAGAACAAGGCGGGCGATCGCCCACCAGTCAAGTGTATTTTCTGCTGTCAGCGGGTTACTGTTTGTTTGAGGCATTGTGCGTCAGCGGGAACTGAATCTTTAGTTAATTGGTCACTCCCTTACAGGAAAGAGCTAAAGTGATATAGGCACGAATCTAACCATTTCGTCGCATTGCACCAAATTTCTTACCATGATCGTCCTATGCCGAACTATTATCGGCTGCATTCTTAGGAGACAATAGACTTATGCCGCAGCTTGAGGCAAGTGCAGCAATCGATTTTTACAGTGAGACCTACAAAGACGCTTACAGCCGCATCAATGCGATCGTGATCGAAGGCGAACAGGAAGCCAACGAAAACTACATCAGCTTGGCTGAACTGCTGCCCGATCAGACCGATCAGTTGCTGAGTCTGGCGAAAATGGAGAATCGCCACAAAAAAGGCTTCGAGGCGTGTGGACGGAACCTCAAAGTCACCCCCGATCTTGATTTTGCTCGTCAGTTCTTCTCCAAGCTGCACGAAAACTTTCAGACGGCTGCGGCTCAAAACAACATCGTGACCTGTCTACTGATTCAGTCACTGATCATCGAATGCTTTGCGATCGCGGCTTACAACATCTATATTCCAGTCGCTGACGACTTCGCCCGCAAGATTACTGAAGGCGTTGTCAAAGAAGAGTACAGCCACCTCAACTTTGGCGAAGAATGGCTTAAAGCCAACTTTGAGACCGCCAAAGCCGAGCTAGAAGTTGCCAACCGTCAGAACTTGCCATTGGTTTGGCAAATGCTGAACCAGGTGGAGAAGGATGCTCATGTTCTAGGCATGGAGAAAGAGTCGCTTGTCGAAGACTTCATGATTCAGTACGGTGAAGCGCTGGAAAACATTGGCTTCAGCACACGTGAGATCATGCGGATGTCGGCTCTCGGTCTTTCGGCAGCCTAGCTACACCAGAGGTCTGCGCCCTTTCAGGCTCACGCTCCCAAACTCAAGTAAGCGAAGGAGTTGACGGCGATCGCTGCCAACTCCGATTACTGTAGGCAGTTACTAGCTGAACATTCTTACCGATCCATGCTCAATTCGAGGGTGAACTGGTATCTTTGGGCACTATCTCTCAGTGCCTCTTAACGTTTGCTCGTCATATCAATCCGTTTTCATCAAATTCTCTAAGTTTTGCAGAGTTGTTCATGTTTGGTTTAATTGGTCATCTCACTAGCCTGGAACACGCTCAATCAGTCGCCAAGGAATTGGGGTACCCAGAGTACGCCGACCAGGGACTTGACTTTTGGTGCAGTGCTCCGCCGCAAATCGTCGATACAATCAAGGTTACGAGCATTACGGGGCAGACGATCGAAGGTCGATACGTCGAATCTTGCTTCCTACCCGAAATGTTAGCGGCTCGCCGCATCAAAGCCGCCACTCGCAAAATCATCAACGCGATGGCACATGCTCAGAAGCACGGCATCAACATTACGGCGTTGGGTGGCTTCTCGTCCATCATTTTTGAAAACTTCAATTTGCAGCAAATTCGGCAAGTTCGTAATGTCATGCTGGAGTTCGAGCGCTTTACCACAGGCAACACGCATACCGCCTACATTATCTGTCGTCAGCTTGAGCAGGCATCGCAAGCGTTAGGCATTAACCTCTCAACCGCAACTGTTGCCGTTTGTGGTGCGACTGGAGATATTGGTAGTGCTGTCTGTCGCTGGCTCAATGCCCGTAGCGATGTGGCTGAACTTTTGCTGATCGCCCGCAACCAGGAGCGGCTGCAAGCTCTACAAGATGAACTGGGTCGCGGCAAAATTTTAGACCTGCAAGCAGCACTGCCTCAGGCAGATATTATTGTGTGGGTTGCCAGTATGCCTAAAGGGGTGGAGATTGATCCAGCCACCCTAAAGCAGCCTTGCCTGTTAATCGACGGTGGCTACCCAAAAAACCTGGCAACTAAAGTGCAGCGATCGGGCATTCACGTGTTGAATGGCGGCATCGTCGAGCATTCCCTCGACATTGACTGGCGCATTATGAACATTGTCAACATGGACATTCCAGCCCGCCAGCTCTTTGCCTGTTTTGCGGAGTCAATGCTGCTCGAATTTGAAAAATGGCACACCAACTTTTCCTGGGGGCGTAACCACATTACCGTTGAAAAGATGGAGCAGATTGGCGCGGTTTCTGTAAAGCATGGGTTCAGACCGTTACTCGTGTAGCAAGCGTTTCGGTATCTTGATCAAAAAAACTGCTGTTTTTTGCATACGAGAGACAGCGTGAACGATTACCAGACACCCTTGACCGTTCAAGCGATCGGTGAACAAGGTCTACTAAAACGATTACAGTCCTTTTGTCCAGCCGATCTGGTGGGCGATGACGCAGCCGTGCTGACGGTACAGCCTGGACGATCGCTCGTTGTCACAACGGATGTACTCGTTGATGGCGTACATTTTAGTGACCAAACGACAGCAGCAGACGATGCTGGTTGGCGATCGGCGGCAGCGAATCTTTCTGATCTGGCAGCAATGGGAGCGACACCGTTAGGCATTACGGTGGGCTTGAGTTTGCCCGGAGACACAACCCTAGCCTGGGTTGAGGGACTCTATCAAGGATTGACCGCGTGTCTGAACCAATACAATACGCCGATCGTTGGGGGCGATGTCTGTCGATCGTCCGTTCTGAGTGTTGCTATCACCGCGTTTGGAGACGTTGAGCCACATCGTATGATTCGCCGCTCCACCGCTCAACCCGGTGATGCGATCGTGGTGACAGGTGTGCATGGCGCGTCAAAAGCGGGACTCGAATTACTGCTGCATCCTGAGTTAGGACGATCGCTCAATGCGGACGATCGTGCGGCTCTCATCCAGGCACATCAACGCCCAACGCCTCGCTTAGATGTCGTTGAACGGCTTTGGGCAGGGGTTAGGAGTTGGGAGTCGGGAGTTGGGAGTCGGGAGCTAGAATTCATCCCTCACCCCTCACCCCTCACCCCACCGCAAAGCGGAAGCAAGCTACACCCCTTACCTTTCCCCTCGATCGCGGGCATGGATAGCAGCGATGGCTTAGCGGATGCAGTTGTGCAACTTTGCCGTGCCAGTGGTGTAGGAGCCAGACTTGAACGCAGCCAGATCCCGATTCCTTCAGCTCTAGCACAATGGGTGCAGCCAGAGCAGGCGTTGGAATGGGCACTGTATGGCGGCGAAGATTTCGAGTTGGTACTCTGTTTGCCCTTGATGCAGGCGCAAGCATTGGTACAGCAGTTAGGTGAGGGGGCAGCGATCGTCGGCACGATTACTGATGAACGAGAGATCTGGCTAGTGGATAGAACCCAAACCATGCCAGATCAACAGCTCACACTGGAGAGGGGTTTTCAGCACTTTGGGGCTTAACGTTATTAGTGAGCCTTTTAGCTAACGTCAGTTCGGGATAAGGAGGGGTGAAACAGATACAGTTGAAAGTGCCTAATTCTCAACCCATCTGACCACCCCATGCTTAGTTTAGAAGCCTTGTTTTGCCATGTCGATGACTGCTGCCGATGGTTTGAACCCCAGTGGAAGCAGCAGTTGCTGGGGGAGGGGGTGCAACAGCGCCAACGGTCTCGCAGCCTCTGTTTGAGCGAAATCATGACAATTTTGATTGCCTTCCACCAGTCGGCATACCGGAACTTCAAGTGGTTCTACACCCAACGAGTCTGCCGCGATTGGCGCGATGCCTTTCCAGGCTTAGTCAGCTACACCCGCTTTGTGGAGTGGATGCCGTCAACCCTCATTCCCTTGTGTGCCTACTTACGTCATTGTTTTGGAAACTGCACAGGCATCAGTTTCATCGACTCGACCAGTCTTAAAGTCTGTCACAATCGCCGCATTCACACCCATAAGGTCTTCAAACCTCTGGCGGCGCGTGGAAAGACCTCGGTGGACTGGTTCTTTGGCTTCAAGCTACATCTGGTCGTCAATGAGCAGGGGGCATTGCTGAACGTCATCCTCACCCCTGGCAACACCGATGACCGTAAACCTGTCCCTAACCTCCTCCAACACTTGTTCGGTAAGGTGTTTGGCGACCGGGGGTACGTGTCGCAGAAATTGGCTCAGCAGTGATGGCAGCAATCCAGGCTTCAACTGGTCACCAAGCTCAAGCGAAACATGAAGCATCGCTTGATGTCGCTGAGCGATAAGCTGCTCCTGCGTCGCCGCGCCATTATTGAGTCGATTATTGACCAATTGAAGAACATCTCTCCGATCGAACATTCCCGGCACCGCTCCCCCGTCAATGGTTTTGTCAATGTCATCTGTGGGCTGATTGCCTATTGTCATCAGCCCACAGATGACATCTCTGTTGATTGACGAGGCTTTGCCTGCTGCCGCTTAAACCGAACTCACGTTCTGTTAGGAATGGCGATGCTTTACGGTTATCGATTGCAGGTTGATACTGTTGAAGGCGGTATCGTTAAAATTGAAGCCTTATGATCCCAATTAGAAGTAATCAGTGAGGCACGGTCTAACAATTCAAAGGTAGCGGACGATTGTAGCCTGCTGGCTCTGAGTTCGGGGTTATTTGCCGCTCTAATTTGAGCCGTTGGACTGCTGAGCTATCCATAGGACGTAGTGAACGGTTCACCAGTACGATCGCCCATCTTATAGGTTGAGTTTCCTTACCTCAACCCAACCGCATCTTTTTTACTCTTCACTTCTACTATTGCAGCGATCGCATTGCTTGAGCCTTAGCCTCGCCTAGTCAACACGGTTTCTCCTGTGGTCACGTCTATTCAAGCTGTGGTTACGTCCATTCAAGCGATCGTTACTTCTGCATAAGCGGTGGTTACGTCCGTTGAAGCTGTCGTTAGTCATGGTAAAGCAGTGGTTACTTCTGCTGAAGCGGTGGTTACTTCCACTGAAGCGGTGGTTAGTAATGATGAAGCTGTGGTTAGTAACGGTAAAGCTGTGGTTAGTAACGGTGAAGTACTGGTAAAGACGAACGCGTGATTTGCTCAGCAGTGTGACCTTGTTTTTTAGCATCACGACTTTTATGGGCGATCGTATAGCCAGGATCTGTACATGCATGAAGTTTGGTGTGGCTGGGATCAGTACGATCGCCTTCATTGGTTGCTTTGATGCAGGGGAACTCAGTATCTTATGTTTAGCACCTTAACGACTTCCGCTATTTTAGGGTTTGAGCAACCTAACAATGTCTTTACAGTTAATGGTGAGGCAATTTTGTCTCGATCGCGCGGACTGTCTGAAACTGAAGCGGTAATCATGAGGAAAGAGGTGCGAAGAAGACCAATGCAAAGGCAATAACCAAATGAGTGAAATTATAGGAAGCAACGATGTCCTCCAGAAGCTGCGCTATTTGAAACCTGAACTCGAAAAACGCTATGGCGTAACTCGCATTGGAGTTTTTGGTTCTGTGGCACGTCATGAAACTCACAACGAAAGCGACATTGATATCGTGGTAGATATGGCACCTGATCTCTTGAAGCGTGTCAGCCTCAAAGCAGAGTTAGAATTAATTTTCAATAAAAGAGTTGATGTGGTTCGCTATTGGTATGGCATGAATCATTATTTGAAGATGAGAATAGATAAAGAAGCCGTTTATGTCTAATCGATCCCTTCTTTTAGAGCTATGTATTGAAATTGACGAAGCAATCAGAAGAATCGAGCGAAGATTTACAGGTATTCATTCACCTGAGGACTTTATTTGTGATGATAATGGACTTGATCGTCTAGATGGAATTAGCATGATGCTGATTGCGATTAGTGAAAACATCAAAAGGCTTGAGAAGATTGCCGGGGCTGATTTTCTGAATCAATACCCTGACATCCCCTGGCTTGGCATCAAAGGAATCAGAAATATCTTGGCTCACGATTATTTCAATCTAGACGCTGAAGAAATCTACAAAATATGCTCCAGTGACCTGGAACCTTTAAAGCAGGTATTGGTAAGAATGCGTGGTGCTGTGTAGGTAGACATGTGAAAGTTGGTCTGCATCACTGACGACTGATTGAAGTTTAAGTTCGGGCGTTTTTGAGTAGTAGTAAGAGTCTCTATAGGTATGCCGTGACCAAGCGCCGTTGCCTCGATCGCCCATTTCAACTACTTAGAAATCCGGTAATAGAAGGTCAGTGAGACGCGATCGCATACGCCTTGTCTAACTGCAAAAACGTGTGCAGCAGAACGTTTGCGCCTTGAGCGCATTCCTCTGGTGTGGTGTATTCGTCGATCGAGTGGCTAATGCCGTTCTGACTGGGCACAAAAATCATGCCCATATCGGTGAAGCGTCCGATTTCCTGAGCATCGTGTCCAGCACGACTGGGCAGATACATGTAAGGCAAGTCCAATTGCTCAGAGACCTGTTTGATTGTGTCTTTAATGTGAGGAGCCGCCAGCGTGGGTAGGATGTGGAGCGTTTCGCGGAGGGTAAATTCGGTGTGAGTGGCAGCAGCGATCGCGCTAAACTCATCCTTCATACGACTGACTAACCCTTCCAGATGCTCTTGAGACAAATCCCGCAAATCGATGCGAAAATCGACGTTACCGGGAACCGTATTCGTAGCGTTGGGTGAAACGCTGAGATAGCCGACCGTCGCTACCTGATCACCAGGGATTTCAACCCCGATTTTGTTCACTGCTAACACCATCTGCGCGGCTGCCACGAGTGCATCTTTCCGCATGGACATGGGTGTGGTGCCAGCGTGGTTCATGCGCCCGATGACGTTGACTGCAAAGCGATACTGTCCCACAATGCCATCCACCACGCCGATCGGCATTGCCTCATGTTCCAGGACACCCCCTTGCTCCACGTGGAGTTCAACGAAGGCAGCGATATCGGAGCGATCGCGTTTGGCAGTGGCAATCTTCGACCAATCGCCGTCAATCGTTTCGAGACACGCTTGAATGGGTGTACCGTCGAGACGCGCGTAATACTCCGGGGGTTCCTTGACTTCACCCGCCATCGCTTTGCAGCCCAGCACAGAGCGTTCTTCATCCGTAAACACAATCACTTCAATAGGGTGATCGAGCCGCAGATTGTGTTCATGCAGCACACGCACGATTTCAATGCCAGCCAATACGCCCAAGCAGCCATCATAGCGACCCGCTACAGGCACCGTGTCGATGTGCGAACCAGTCGCTAGAGCAGCGGCTTCATCGTTCTTTCCAGCATACCTGCCAATCATATTGCCAGCCGCATCCAGGCGAACGGTCATCCCCGCCTCTACCATCCAGGCTTTCACCTGCTCACGCGCCAGTAAATCGTCGGCAGTGAAAGCGACTCGACTCACGCCGCCATCGGGCAATCGACCAATGTCTGCCAGTTGAAACAAACTGCGATTAAGGCGATCGCCATTGACTGTGAGTTGGGCAAGAACAGGCATAAGCATCCCTCAATCTGAATTTGTGGTGGTTCTGACTTGTAACGGGCAACGGGCTAACCCTAAACTAGAACAACCTCAAGGGAATCGGTAGTTCAGGTTGTACAAAAATAGGGGCGACATGACGGAAACAACGGGTGTGAAGCGAGTGTTTATTTGCGGTTCGGCACTGCGGGGACAACCCGATCACGGAAATCTGCAATCGGCAACGTTTATTCGGGAAGCAAAGACGCGATCGCTCTATCGCCTACACGCCGCTGAGGATGGGTGGCATCCTGCCATTTACGAAGTCAGCGAGGGCGGTGTTTCGATTCCAGGCGAGGTGTATGAGCTGACGATCGCCCAGTATGAACACCTACTGGCAACGGAACCGCCCAACATGTATCCGGCTGATGTCGTTTTAGATGATGGCGAAGTGCTGACGGCGATTCTCTATCCACGCGAATTGGTTGAAAAGTATGACTGGCTCGACATTTCTGACCTTGGCGGTTGGGCTGCGTACAAAGCCAGCACTGCCAAACAATGAACGAACGTGACACCGACGATCGCGCCTGGATGCAGCGCTGCCTGGATTTGGCACGGCAGGCATTGGGACGCACTGCACCAAATCCACTGGTCGGTTCGGTCATTGTGCAGAACGGTGCGATCGTTGGTGAAGGATTTCATCCCGCAGCGGGACAGCCACACGCAGAGGTGTTTGCCCTACGACAGGCAGGCGAACAAGCACGAGGCGCAACGCTTTACGTCAACCTGGAGCCTTGCAACCACTATGGGCGCACACCACCCTGTTCAGAGGCGATCGTCGCAGCAGGCATACGGCGCGTCGTTGTCGGCATGGTCGATCCAGATCCTAGAGTGTCCGGTAGCGGCATTGCGCGGTTACAGCAGGCAGGCATTGAAGTCACAGTCGGTATCGAAAAAGCAAACTGTCGTACGCTCAACGAAGCCTTTATCCATCGCATTTTGCATCACCGTCCGTTTGGCATTCTCAAATACGCGATGACTCTGGACGGGAAGATTGCTACCACCACTGGGCATAGCGCCTGGGTCACGAGTCCTGCTGCCCGCGCTGAAGTGCATCAACTGCGAGCCGCCTGCGATGCAGTCATTGTCGGTGGTAACACCGTTCGGCGCGACAATCCCCTTCTGACCAGTCGTCAAGATCACACACCATTACGAGTGGTGATGAGTCGATCGCTCGACCTCCCCATAGATGCCCAACTTTGGCAGACGAATATTGCCCCAACGCTGGTCTTCACCGAAGCAGGCGCAAATCCAGCCGTTCAGAAAGCACTCATGCAACAAAACGTTGAGGTGATTGAACTCTCCCCCTTAACCCCTTCAGCCGTGATGACGTATTTGTACGATCGCGGTTGTCTTAGCGTTCTGTGGGAATGTGGTGGCACTCTGGCAGCACAGGCGATCGCGGATGGTGCCGTTCAAAAAATTCTCGCCTTCATTGCCCCCAAAATCATTGGTGGCAGTAGTGCGCCCTCACCGATCGGCGATTTAGGCTTGACGACCATGACCGATGCGCTGATTTTAGAACGTGTGCAATGGCGATCGATCGGTTCAGACCTATTGATTGAAGGCTATTTGGGAACGGCAAGCGGCTAAAGCGGGTGAAACCACGATCGCGGCTTTCTACAAACTGCCTGAAAACTACAAACTGCTCGAAAACGGAAACTCTCTGTCGATCGTCCACCGTTGCCCATCGTGCCGCAACAAGGTTAGATGAGCTGCTGTAAACTCAAGCTGCAACGGCACCTGCTGAAACTCCGACCAGGCAAGCTTGAAGTTTTCCTCAGTCAAATCCCGAAAGCCAACCGTCATGTGAGGCGAAAACGATCGCATCTTTGAGACAGCATCCACAATGCCCATTTGCTCCATGTGAGCCATCAACGCCGTTTGCAGCGCCAGGAGTGCGGGTGTCTTCAGAACATTGATGTAGATTACATGCGGCGGAAACGCTCCAAAATCTGACAGCGTAATGGGTAGTGGCGCTGACCGAGCAGCAAACTCGCCAAGATTTTGATGGAGGGCAGGCATTGCTTCAAGTGCCCATGCAAAAGGTGGCTGCAAGGTGATATGAGGTGGTGATTTGAGCGCTGCATGGCTGTTGTAGCGATCGGCAAACACCTGCTTGATCGCATTGGCATCGCCCTGAATCGCCTGCGATGGTAACAAAGCAATAAAAAATCGACCGTTTGCTGCGCCCAAAAAGTTACCCTGTATACCTTACATCTGTTTAACCAAGGTCTGTTTAGATCGGGACTAAAGGCGAACGATCAACTCTATGGCTGACAGTCGCTGCCACGATCGTCCAGCAGTCTGCTGCCCCAAGTCTAACGTTCAAAGATTTACCCGATCGCACCATTGTCTATTGAAAGGAACGCCCTCTATGCCCTGGTTCGTCAAAATTGAAGAAGGAATTGTCGATCGCCCCATCTTTGACCAATACGTCCCTGCCCACAAAGAATTTGTGCGGGGCTTAATCGCCAAGGGTCACCAAGCAAAAACTGGCTATTGGAGCTGTTACGGCGGCGGTATGCTCCTCTTTCAAGCGGCATCAATGGATGAAGCAAGGGCGATCGTGGCACAAGATCCGCTCGTCCAGAATGAATGTGTGCATTACAAGCTGTATGAATGGTGTGTAGCGGTGGAGTGAGGGGGAGTCGGGAGTCGGGAGTGGGGAGTGGGGAGTGGGGAGTGGGGGAAGGACAGTTTGAGTTTGCGTCGCTGTTTCCCCCTCTACATCTCCACGTCTAGCTTCTAAAAAGCGTCTTCAGCGCCTCACCTGAAACCAGTAAAGAGTATGATCACAGGTAATTTTCACTGGTGTTTTCGATGAATGACACGATCGCATCGCTTGAGGCTTGGAACCATCGGCTGAAGGCGGCTGTACTACTGGGTGGGCGAGTCGTCTATCATCTGCTGACGGGCAAGATCGATCGCCGTAACACAATTGAACAAATGAATATTGTGGGTCCGCAATCGCTTTCCATTGTCTTAATCACCGCTGCCTTCATTGGCATGGTGTTTACCATTCAAGTGTCACGAGAATTCCTGCGGTTGGGAGCAGGTTCGGCAGTGGGAGGCATTTTGGCGATCGCGCTCTCCCGTGAGCTATCGCCCATTCTCACCGCTGTTGTTGTTGCAGGACGTGTTGGTTCGGCGTTTGCAGCGGAGTTAGGCACCATGCGAGTTTCTGAGCAAATCGATGCCCTTTATGTGCTGAAAACCGACCCGGTCGATTATTTGGTGGTTCCCCGTGTCGTTGCCTGCATTCTGATGCTGCCAGGTTTAGCTATTCTCTCTTTTTTTACAGGGATGGCGGGCGGTTTACTCATTGCCACTCAGATGTACGATATGTCATACGGTGTTTTCATCTCGTCTGCCCACGACCTCATGTCTGTTTGGGACATCTGTGCTGGTCCTATTAAAGGGGTTGTTTTCGGTGCGCTCATCGCCGTGATTGGTTGTAGCTGGGGCTTAACGACTAGCGGTGGTGCAAAAGGCGTGGGTCAATCGACCACAACGTCTGTCGTGACGAGTATTCTTGCGATTATCATTTCCGACTTTTTTCTTTCCTGGATTATGTTTTCAGGCTCTGGCGATGCTGGCTTGAAAGGGTTTTGAACCGTCGCGCGCCTTCTAGTGCCGTTCCGCTTCGCTCAAGCCCAAATGTTGCTGGAGCGATCGCCGCATCACCTCAATTGGCACGGGTTGCTGTAGCCAAATCTCTAAAGCGGCTGCACCTTGCTGAACGAGCATTTCCAAGCCGTCGATCGCGATCGCGCCCCGCTCTTTTGCCTGTTGCAAAAATACCGTCGGATTAGGGGTATAGATTAAATCGTAGGCAATGGCATTGGGCACGATGCTGTCAGCGTCTTCTGAGCTAAGCGGCGATCCTGTATCAGGTGACATGCCGATCGGGGTTGTGTTGACGATCAAGCCAGCTTGAGGCAAAAGATCTCGCAAATGCGCCCAGGTGTGAACTTGTAAATTGCTGATTAGGGAGGAACCAGCCCAACGATGCAGGAAGGCTTCTAGTTTTCCTGCATCACGTCCGACCACGTAGATTGCAGCACAGCCCAATTCTGCACATCCCGCAACAACCGCTCTCGCAGCGCCACCGTTGCCTAAAATGACTGCCACCGTCTGGCTCCAGTCGCGCTGCTGGTCTTTGAGCGGCTGTAGAAAACCTGCAACATCGGTATTCGTACCGCTCCAGCCCGATTCTGTTCGCCGCACCGTGTTGACCGCACCAATTGCCTGCGCGATCGGCGTGACCTCTGTCAGCAACGGTACGATCGCTTGCTTGTGAGGAATAGTGACGTTGAAACCCTGCAAGCCAATCGCAGCAAAGCCATCGATCGCTTGCTGAAGTGCTGCTGGTTGAACGAGGAACGGGAAGTAGGCGTAGTCCAAGCCAAGATGAGCGATCGCCGCGTTATGCATGATGGGCGATAAGGAGTGGGCGATCGGAGCACCGATGACACCCAATAGTTTGGTTTTACCAGTGATCACAGGAGTGAGGAGTGAAGAATGGGCGAGCAGAAGCCTACTCCAGAATGATGGATTCGGATTCAACTTTTTCGACGATCGGCTCGACAGGCAGTCGATCAGAGGCAGGGCGTACACGCCGAATGGGCAGATTGGCGATCAGGGCAGTGGTGCGATCGCTGTTTTCAAGCGCAAATTCCATCCCTTCTGTATCCAGTTCCACGTAGCGAGAGACGACTTCCAGAATTTCCTTTCGCATCGCTTCCAGTGCTTGCGGCGGAATATCGGTGCGATCGTGCGCCAACACCAGCTTGAGGCGATTCTTCACTTGGCTGCGGCTGTTGTCACCGGGTCGAGCAAACAGGCGTTCGAGAAGTTCAATCAGCATGGAGCAAGGTGAGGTGAAGGGTGGGGAGGAGGGGCAGGGGGAGAGACAGAGGGAGATAGGGAAGCGAAGGGATGAAGGATGAACGTTTTGACGAACGACTAACCACTAATAACCAACAGCTAACAACTGACTCCTGACTTCTCTCCACTAAAAAATCTTCTTGTTAAGAACATCGCGGAGTTTGGCAAAGAAGCTACCGTTTTTCGCTGTCAGATCGAGAAATTCAACTTTTTCGCCTTCGAGCCTTCGAGCAATGTTGTCAAAAGCGCTACCTGCTAGCGACGGGGTTTCCGACAGCACGAGCGGTTCACCTTTGTTCGTAGAGACAATCACACGCTCATCGTCAGGCACTACACCAATGAGGGGAATTGCCAAAATTTCCTGTACATCTTCAACAGACATCATGTCGTTTGCCTGCACCATTGCCGGACGAATGCGATTGACGACAAGCTGAATTTTCTTAATATTGTTTGCCTCTAGCAAGCCGACGACACGATCGGCATCACGCACCGCAGCAATTTCAGGTGTGGTGACGATGATGGCTTCTTTGGCAGCGGCGATCGCGTTCTGAAAGCCCATCTCAATGCCAGCGGGACAATCAACAAACACATATTCATAGGTTCGTGCCAGCGTCGTCACCAGTTGCTTCATCTGGTCAGGATTGACCGCATCTTTCGTCCGGTTTTGTGCCGCTGGTAGCAAGACTAAATTGGGCTGCCGCTTATCTTTCACAAGCGCCTGCTCCAAACGACACTGCCCTGATAGAACATCAACGGCTGTATAAACAACGCGATTTTCCAAGCCCAGCAATAAATCCAGGTTGCGAAGACCAAAATCGGCATCTACTACGGCAACCTGACGACCGCGCCGTGCTAGCGTCATGCTCAGATTGGCAGTGGTAGTAGTTTTACCCACGCCTCCCTTGCCAGATGTAACAACAATAATGCGACTCATGAAAGCGGCTGTGAATAACGAAGGGGGCAACGAACTGAATGCGGAAGTTGCTTAGACAATAGACTCAAAACAGGTCTGATTCTGACACCTTAATTTAGCTGAAACGCTAACAGTCTGAAATTCAATCTCTGAAGTTTGGGCTGCTTGATTCTAAAGTGTTCTAACTATACCGAAACTAACTATGCTTATACTCCGTACATGACATTCTGATCACAGTATTAGAAAAAGCATTTGCAGAAGCGAGGAAGAAGGGTGTTGTTAGGTGTTGGTTGTTGCTCAGCCGTCAGTCAAAACGTTCATCTTCACCACCTCATCTCCCCACCCCCTCACTCCTCACTCCTCACCCCCCTTCCTTCCCGCCTCGATGAAAATCAACCGCTCTGGCAATACGAATCGTGCCTTGTGGCGTAACATAGGCAACTTCGGGATGATATTGAGCAGGGGGCGTTTCGGGTGGTCTGGCGACAAAATCGGCAATACGAAGCTGGGTCGGCTCCATTTGCATTGCCATGATCAAGCAACGGGCATTGCCTTTGGAACCAGCATGGGCAACCCCACGCAGGCGACCCCAAACCAAGATGTCGCCCTCTGCTACAACGGCGCTACCTGCGTTGACATCGCCCAGAATAATCACGGTGCCGCTGTGATGAATATCGGCACCCGATCGCAGCGTTGTTTCCAGATACAGCGGCTCTGCTATTGCGTGCGCGGCTTCTTGAGTCGGCTGGTTCAGGTGCGAAATGGAAGCTTGTTGCTCGACGGAGTAGCCAGCAGTGGCAGCAGCAACAGCGGTTTGGCGACGGCTAGTGTACACCCGCTTGAGCTGAAGTTGTGCGTCAGTGAGGGCATCGGCGATCGTTTGCAGTTGCCGTCCATCCAGCAGGCGATCGCGGGCGATTAGATGCACGGTCGTCTCAGGCTGCCAGAAACGATCGCCTGCGTCAAGCCGCTGCTTCAGTTGCTGCCAAACTTCTGTCCAGTGAAAGGATGTGTTGGACTGATCATCATCTCCTTCGGGTGGCAGCAGCAGCAGCAGTTTGCCCCCTTCACTGCGAAAACGCACCTGTTGAGAGAGGTCTACGTCCGGGGGGGTGGGCGGAACGACAGGTGCCGATGTGGATGGAGAGGCATCAGTCATGCGAAAGAAACCGAAGCTTTAACGGCTTTAATAGTAAGCTGAAACGCCGCGATCGACACATTGACTCGATCGTTCGTCAAGAACATAGTGCCGTGTGAAGGGAGAGATGCGTTCTCAAGCAGTATGCTTCTCAACCCAAATGCTCTGAAAGATCCGGAGCAGTCTTGGAACGCGTGTATACAGAAATCTAAGTTCTTTAAGCTCAAGTTCTCCAAACAGCCCTTCGAGATCCGGTCTGTCGTTGAAACGGGTGCCACTGATACCAATTCTACAAAATCGCCCTACAGATTCGTTCTTGATGCTGACCGCTGACCGCTGACCGCTGACCGCTGACCGCCAGCCAAGGATTGAATCTGTAGCTACAGTTTAGGGAAATGGTATGAAAGCATTTCTAGAGACCGCTTTTAAGGCAAGGGGCTGCTCAGCGCTGTTTTTCTGTACGTGTTTTAGCTGCGTTTTCTGAGCGGCGATCGGTTGGATCGCTAAGCTCCCAAAGCCTGATTCGTCACTCCCACCATTGATTCTCACTATGTCAGACGTATTGACTCAGACTGTCAGCTATTCAGGACTCGATCGACTGCTGGATGGGCGCTATCAGGTCATCCAAATACTGGCAACTGGCAACTGGGGACGAACCTACCTGGCGCAAGATACGCGTCGCCCAAGCCAACCAGAATGCGCGATTCAGCACGTTGTACCAGTTGCTCATGCCCTTTCTGATCAGTCTGCGCTAAGGCAGCTCTTTGTGCGCGAGGCATCCACGCTAGAGCGGCTGGGAGAGCATGAGCAAATTCCCCAGCTTCTAGCTTGTTTTGAGGATGAACAGGGGTTTCATCTCGTGCAGGAGTTCGTTAGCGGTACGTCCTTGAGCCTGGAACTGATGCCGCAGCCCTGGGACGAAACGCGGGTTGTGCAATTGCTGGTGGACTGCTTGAAAATTCTGGCAGTAGTGCATGAAGAATGCTGTCGGCATGGTGATATCCAGCCAGATAATCTGATTCGACGATCGCACGATGGCAAGCTCATGCTCACCAACTTTGGCACCGTGCGCGATATCCACCTGTCCCTGATGACACTACAAGGGCAGGCTGCTGCCTCAATGGTGCCCGATACACATGGCTATCAGCCTCCAGAACAGGTGCAGGGATTACCGTGCCTTGCCAGCGATATTTATGCGGTGGGTATGATCGGTATTCAAGCGCTGACGGGCGTTAAGCCCTTACAGTTGGGCTACGATACTCGCACCTGGGAGATCCTCTGGCAGCCGTTTGGTCAGACAGCAGGCTCAACGCTACGGCATGGGTTAGTTGCTGTGCTCAGCCGCATGGTTCGCACTGATCATACGCAACGCTATCCGTCTGCTAAAGAAGCACTACAAGCACTACAGCAGTTGACTCAGGCGGTACCGCATAAGTTGGTGGAGGAGACGATCGCGCCTGCCCTTACGCCTAACCTCTCCCCGCAGGAACCCTCTCAGGCACTAGCACTGCTCAACCTGCCGCACCAGGAAGCATCATCAGAACCGCGATTGAGTACAGCGGTGCAGATTGGTGTTGGCATTGGCGCTGTCGTGGCAGCAGCAGTCTGTGGCTATGCGCTACCCCATCTGCTCGATCGCACGCTCTTTGGCACAGGTGACCCCGATCAAAAAGCGTTGGCGGAAGCAACCCAGCAGTACCAGGCAGGACAACTTCAAAAAGCTGTATCTTTAGCAGAGACCATTCCCAAAGACAGCGCTGCCTATGCACCCGCACGGGAGGCGATCGCCCACTGGCAAACCGATTGGCAAACCGCCGAGCAAAAGTCTCAGGCAGCAAAAGCGGCATTCCAGCAAGGGAATGGTTTGGTCGTTTTACAACAGGCGCAGGGGCTGCCGCAAAATAGTTACTGGCAGGCGCAGGTGAAGCCTCTGGTGGAGCAGTCAATGAATCAGGCAGAAGCCGCTGCCGCTCAGCTATTGCGCGATGCCTATGGTCGAGCGATCGTCAAAGATTTTGCAGGCGCGATCGTAGCGCTAAAACAGATTCCAGAAGGCACGTCTGTATATGCCAAAGCACAAGAAAAACTGCGCGAGTACAGTGAAAAACAGCAAGTTCAAGCGGTGAGCTATCTCCAGATTGCTTACGATCAAGCGGAAACGAAAGCGTTCGACAAAGCACTTGAGACACTCCAAAAAATTTCTGCCGATACGCCTACCCATGCCACCGCTCAGACAAAAACGCGTGAGTACACCGAAAAACAGCGCATTCGAGCCGAAGCTCTGGCACTCCAGGACTTGAACCCTGGCAGCTATCTGCAAGAAGCGAATCTGGCGAGGCAGTAGGAGAGGGGCAGAGGGGGCAGAGGAAGCAGGGGAGGCAGAGGAAGCAGGGGAGGCAGGGGAGGCAGAGGAAGCAATTCAATACTTAATACGACTCCCCACTCCCGACTCCCGACTCCCCACTCCCCATTTATGTACTCATATACGCCTCTGGACCTGTCTACTTGCTATGATGCGTCGTGATCGCGTTTGTCTCAACGAGTCGTCTACTATCGGAGCAGCTTATGGGATTCCATGTTTCTCCTACCGAGCAGCAGGGGCACTACCGCTACGATCCCACCGCGCTTGGTGAGCGTGGTCCGGCTCGTCTTTTTCCCCATGCTGGCGAAGATGGGGTTTTGCGCTATGTGTTGAGCCAACGTCGTCACAATTTGCTGGCTCAGGGGCAGATATCGGAACCCTGGAGTTTGCTGCTCCGCGAATTGGAGCAGATGAGCCAAACACTTGATCAGGGTTGGGCACAGGTTGCAACACTGCTGGTCGATTTCAAAATCCTGCAATCTGGTTGGTTTAATGTCAATTTGCCGCCCAACGAGCAGTTTGATACTGAGTTTGTGCAAGAACGACGGGCAATGACAGCCGTGCTGCTGGCAGCGAAAACGACGGCTAAGTTACATACCAATACCGACGTTCGCCGATCGCGTTTCTATCAAGTACTGGAAGATTTGGGGCGCACTCACCCTGTAGTCAGCCCCATTCATGAGCGCCACAATGGGCTAAGCGATCGTGAGTTTGCGCGTCAGCGATTGGCAGGGCAGAATCCGATGGCGCTGCGACAATTTCAACAGGCAGATCAAGCGTTATTACAAACGTGGGCAGATCAGGTAAACGCAAATGGCGACTCAGTTGATCTGGTTCAGGCAGCCGCAGAAAACCGTCTTTTCGTAGCGGCTTACCCCCTTTTGGAGCAGCTTACCTCGGCTGATTTGCAAAGCGGTCGCTATGTAGGAAGCCCGATCGCGCTCTTTTACCGTGCAGCAACGGGACTGGAGCCAGTGCTGATTCAGGTAGAACCAGGGCGACTGGCAACGCCAACGCAAATAGATACTGATCGCTGGATGCAGGCAAAGCTATTTGTGCAGACGGCAGATGTCACCTATCACGAACTGATTGTGCATCTATGCGACACACACCTGGCAATGGAGGCATTTGCGATCGCTACCCCCCGCCAACTCCCCAAGACGCATCCGGTGTATCGCCTGCTACGCCCTCATTTTCGCTTCTTGCTGGCAATTAACACGCGCGGTAATACGATTCTGTTGGGTGAAGGGGCGGCGATCGATAAGCTGATGGCTCCCACTCGTGCTGCCTCGCTGGGGCTGATCAATCAAGCCTATCGAGAGCGATCGTTCCAGGACTACGCGCTACCCACTGTCATTACTCAGCGCGGCATTACATCCGATGTGCTGCCAGAGTTTCCCTACCGTGACGATGCGTTGTTGCTCTGGGAGGCGATCGCGCGCTATGTTACCCGCTATCTGCAACGCTACTACCCAGACGATCAAGCAGTCCAGCAAGACCCTTACTTGCAAGCCTGGGCTGCCGAATTGGGTGCTCCATTGGACTCTCGCCCGTCAACTGAGTTTCCGCAAGCCCCCACCTGGCTACCATCAGAATGGCTCCAGCAAACCAGGCTCAACCCTGATCCACTGCCAACCTACCCGCGTGTGCCCGATTTCCCACCCGCGATCGGGGCAGACTCTCAAGTGGGTTCAGTGACTGGCTTGCAGCAGCTCATCGACATTGCGACTCAAGTGATTTTTACCTGTGGACCACAGCACGCGGCAGTTAACTTTAGCCAGTTTGACTATGTTGGCTATGCACCCAATGCACCGCTGGCGCTCTACGATCGCCCCGATACCGCTACCTCTTTCCGGCAACTGCTACCAGCCGCCGACCAGGACTTAGCCCAAATGGAGCTGGCATTCGCGCTGAGCGGCATTCGCTGGGGTGTGCTGGGCAGTTCGGAGTTGATGCAGTTTGTGGATGCAGGCGATCGCCAAACACTGGCACAGTTCCAGGCTGATTTAGCTGCGATCGAACTTAAAATTAACGCTCGAAATCAACAGCGACTTGCCGATAGCGGAGTAGAGTACCCGTATTTGCTGCCGTCACGAATTCCGAACAGTATCAATATTTAGTTTTTGGTTGTTCGTGATTAGTTGTTAGAGAAGGCAGGAGGCAGAAGGTAGAAGGCAAACGTTAGAAGGGAGTTGTTAGCTATTGGTTGTTAGTGGTTAGTCGAAACTCATCGCCCCATCCCCTCATCGCCCCATCCCCTCATCGCCCCATCCCCTCATCGCCCATTCCCCATCTCTTAACTCAATGCACGTTTACCGATCGACTATTTCCATTTTGACGGCAGTTGCGATCGCGACTGTGACCGCTCCTGGCTATGCGCTGCCGCTGTCTCCGGGCGATCGGGTGCGAGTGCTTACACCGATGGATGACGAATTGCCGCCCGATAGCCGCTTTCGGTTGAGCGGACTGTATGAAGTGAACCTTGATGGAACATTGCAAATCCCGTTTCTGGAACCACAGCCTGCGGTTGGTTTAGAAGTGGCTGAGGTGCAGAAAAAGATAGCGGAAGCGTTAGTTAGCAAGGGCTTTTTTCGCCCAGAGTCACTGGAGTTGAGTGTCAATGTGGTGTCCTGGGCACCTGTGCAGGTGACGGTTGCAGGAGAAACGTTTCGTCCAGGACGCGTGTTGATTAATGTGGTAACAGAGACTCGATCGGTGCCCAGTGGACAACCATCGCTCACAGCAGACGTAGTGACTGGCAGCTACCCGCCCGATCGCTACCTGAGTACTGCTATTCGTAGTGCTGGTGGCTTAAAGCCTGCTGCCGATCTACAACACATTCGTCTGCTTCGTGGCAAGCAAGAAAAAACATTCGACCTGTCTGGTGTACTCACGGGTAAAGCGGTGCCGGATGTCCCGCTGATTGCAGGCGATCAGGTTACGGTGCCAGCGTTGTCCTACAGCCAAAACGCACTGGTGCGTCCATCTCAGCTTACGCCGACGGATGTTACTGTGTTTTTGTCTAACCAGACGGCTCCAAATGCGCCCAACATCAGCAAAGGTGGGCAGATTGTCACGTTCGCGTACGGTACTCGCTTCTCTCAGGCAGTGATTGCGGCAGGATGTGCGGGTGGTACTCAGCGCACGAATGCTAGACGGCGTGCGGTGCTGGTGCAAACCGATCGCCTGACGGGCAAAACCACAGCGGTAGAACGCCCAGTCGAGCGCTTGCTCAAACAATCTGACAACGATGCTGAAAATCCGTTCCTGATGCCGCAAGATGGGGTAGTTTGCTACGATTCAAAGGTGACGAATCTCGCCAGCATCTTCCGCCTGATCACCGATATTGCCAGTCCGTTCTTCTTAATCAACAGGTTGTTTCGGGATGAATGAGTTTCCTCAACTTTCCCAGTCTGCATCGTTATCAACAGCAGACCGGGGACGCGGACTGCGGTATCTGGCTCTAGCGGCAGCGCTCAATGCTGCCGTATGGGGTTTAGCACTTTACTTGCTCAAAGATTCGCCACGCCTGTACACGAGCCTCTACTCGATTATTCTGCCAGAACAGATTAGTCGCCCAAAGGGGACTCCACCCGAACCGACCATCAAAACCGAGCAGCCAGATGTACCGATCGATCCGTCTCGTGAAGGTGTGAAAGCCAGCTATAAGCTGATTGCAGCCACTGATGAGGTGCGTCGATCGGCAGCGGCTAAGCTCGGCATGACGACCTCGCAGTTTGGTGTGCCTTCAGTAGAAGGGTTGAAAGGCACCGCTTTGATGAATTTTGGCATTGCTGGATCAACGCCTGAAGAAGCGCAGAAAAAGGCACAGGCATTGTATGAAGCCTTCCAGGAGCGCTTGACCCAATTGCGGTTGCAGCAGTCAGCCGATGTGGATACAGGCTTTGAAACCTCGCTGGGTGTCGTGCGTAAGAAGCTGGAAACGGCTCAGCTTCGCCTTTCCGATTACAAAGTTCGCTCTGGTCTGGCTTCTAACGAGCAGATTGATCAGCTTGCCAACAATATTGAGGCGCTCCGGCGGCAACGGGTAGAAGCGATCGCTCAGCAGCGCGATGCCACCGTGCGAACACAGCAGCTATCGGGCAATCTGAAGCTCTCTTCCCAACTAGCAACGGAAGCGTTTGCGCTGCGTGCCGACCCTCTGTTTCAAGAATATTTGCGCGGTTACAGCGAGGCAACGGCTAAATTAGCGGATGTGTCGTCTAAGTTTGGTCCCAATCACCCGATCGTGTTGCAGGCAACGACCCGACAAGCAACGACCGAAAGTGCCCTCCAAAGCCGTGGGCAGCAGCTTCTAGGGCATCCAACTGATTTAGCCACGATCGCCCGTCTCAACACAGGCAGTAACACTCAAGCCAGCAACCCACGCGAAAGTCTCTTCAAGGATATCGTGACCAACGAAGTCGAGCAGCGAGGCTTGACGGCACGTGTGCAGGAACTCGATCGCCAGATGGCGCAACTGGAACTACGACTCAGCGTTTTATCGCAGCGTAGCTCTACGCTAGAAGCACTCAACCGAGACGTACAAATCGCTCAAGCCGTTTTTTCGTCCACGTTGGCGGGGCTACAGGTAGATAAAGGCGACATCTTCGGTTCGTATCCACCGATCCAGCTTGTTGCTGAACCGAATCTGCCGACGGCTGCTACCATTCCACGCCGTGAGCCGTTGTTTATTTTGGCGACGATCGTTTCACTGCTGATTATTGCGGGAGTGCTTGCTGCGTGGCTGCGTAAAACATCGTTTGCGAAATGGCGTTGGGCGATCGGGGGTAAACAGTAGGTCAGGAGCTGATCGCTGAAAAGGCTTTGTTTTGAGTTAATTAAGCCGTTTAAAGCACTGCTGACTCTAGCCTGTCAAGCCGTACGGCTGGCTGCGATCTGCGCTAGAGTACACAACTGCCATAGGATTGTGATAGAGCGAGTGGCTATCAACGCTCTACTCTTGACGCATTGCAAGCTTTTATTTTCCTTTTTTTATGCTTTCCTCATCTCTTTCCCTTCGCTCCCAACTGCATCCTGCGCTTGGTCAACTCGCTGACGGCATTGAAACGGTCTGGCGGCAACACCTGGATCTATCGCCCTATCCGCTGCCAGCAGAATTGGGCTACGTCGAAGGACGGCTGGAAGGCGAGAAGCTAACGATCGAAAACCGCTGCTATCAAACACCCCAGTTTCGTAAACTGCATCTAGAATTGGCGAAAGTGGGCGCGAACCTCGATATTTTGCACTGCGTCATGTTTCCGCGATCGGACTATGCGCTACCCATGTTTGGGACTGATTTAGTCGGCGGACGGGGACAGATTAGCGCTGCGATCGCTGACCTTTCGCCCACTAGCCCCGATCGCCGTTTGCCCAGTGCCTATCAACACGATTTGAACGTGCTACCCGCCAGCCATTTTTCGCAGCCGCGCGAACTGCCACCGTGGGGCGATATTTTTTCTGAGTTTTGCCTCTTCATTCGTCCTGGTAGCGCTCAAGAAGAAGCCCAGTTCATCGATCGCGTCACGGCGATGTTGAAAATTCATTGTTTGCAGGCGATCACAACACCATCAACCCCAGAGCAACAGGACGACATTCTGGCAGGGCAGCGTTACTACTGCACCAAACAGCAGCAAAACGACAAAACCCGCCGCGTACTCGAAAAAGCCTTTGGTAACGACTGGGCAAATCACTACATGACAACCGTTTTGTTTGATTGCGTTTAGAGATGAGCCTCAGGATCGTGGATTTAATAAAGTAGGTGTGTAAAGCCTGCGGCATGGCTTCGCTAAAGGCAACGCCGTCACGCACCAAACGCTGATCGATGGGTGCGTGACGTTGCACTTTTCTTGAATGCCGGAACGGCTATACGCACCCTACAGAATTACTATAAAATCGCCCTACAGATTCATTTTTGCTGCTGACCGCTGACCGCTGACCGCTAAACGCTTATGGCTCAACACCGTCAACTCTCACCAAAACTTAACCTGGAGCCAACCTTTTAATTAACTTCCCTTGAAATAGAGGTTCTAGGCTTATGGTAATCTCCATCACATATACAAGCTCTATGCTGCAGTCCTACGCCTCTAGAGACGTTACCCAGCCTGATCTACGTCAATTTCTGGAAGAACTCTATCAGGGGCGGGATCTCAGTTCGTTTCGGGCTGGACAAACCATTCCGATGAACCCGCAGGTGGTTTGGGTAGTCTGCCGTGGGGTTGTGCAACTGAGTACTCTCTACCAAAGCGGCGATGAAGCGCTGTTAGGTCTAGCTGGTCCTTCCATGCCTTTTGGGTTACCGCTAACGTTGATTTATCCCTATCAAGCAACTGCTCTATCAGATGTTGACTTAATGGGGCTGACGATCGCAGAAATTGACCAATCCCCTACTCTGGCGCAGGAGGTTGGTCGTCATACGGTGCGTCGGCTCCGTCAAACCGAAGCAATGCTGGCAATGGCAGGCTATCGCCGGGTTGAGGATCGGCTGCGTCAGTTGTTGCTCCTCCTACAAATGGAGGTGGGTCAACCAGTCGCTGAAGGCACTCGCATTAGCATTCGCCTCACGCATCAGCACTTAGCCAGCGCGATCGGCACTACGCGAGTCACGGTCACTCGGTTGCTGGGGCAACTCCGGGGCGAAGGACAGTTGATCGTCGATGCTAATCGCCACATTATTCTGCCCGTTGGTGTGATGTTATAGCCGTCGAGCGATCGTCTGACGGGCTACGGCAGGCGACTCAGGCTGCATAATCTCGGCTTCTACCGTTACAACTCCTGACGTTTCACTGCCCAGGCAACGCGCTGCTTCGCGTGACAAATCGAGCGTTCGGTTCTCAAAATAGGGACCCCGATCGTTGACCCGTACGATCACCGCTTTGCCATTCTCCAGATTGGTCACTCTCAAGTAAGTGTCAAAGGGAAGCGAAGGATGTGCTGCCGTCAAGTCGTTTTGGTTGAACGTTTCCCCTGTTGCGGTTTGCCGTCCATGAAAATAGGGTCCGTACCAGGATGCTAAGCCCTCAATGTATTGCCCGGTGGCTTGCAACCTATACATTTTTGCTTGAGCATCGGCAAGCGATAGCGGGGCTTGTGCTACAGCGATTCGTAAATCATTGATCCACTGAACAGCTAGACGCTCAGGGGTACAGTTCCACTGAGCTGCCACCTGTGGGTCAACGGTAAACAAAACGCGATCGCCCAGCTTCCCGACTGGAACTCCATTCACAATACCCGGTTGAAGCTGATTGAGATGACGAGGTTCGGCAGCGTTCAGGGCTTGCTCAAGGCGGTGAGCTAACTGCATCGCCTCCCGACGCTTGGGCGCTGCACCAACAATGTGGTTCTTAACTTTGACTTGAAAGAGGCTGGATGTGTGCCATACTTTGCCTGTCGAGCCACTAGCTGAAGACGGATGAGGCTGGGCGATCGGCAGGCACTGACCAAAGCCTAATCCTGACGGGTTGGCAGAATTCAGGCTTGATGCAGTCACTTGCTTCGGGTCAACCTGAGCCACCACAACGCGAGGTGCACTGTTGCTTGCGGTTAGTTTCTGAAAACCTGAAAACAGATTTCTAAAAGCGCTTAAGAAACCTGGCGCTGGCAATGGCGCATCGGCAGGCAGCAGCGAAAGGGCTGAAGCTGATTGAATCGAACCGACTGATTGTGTTGGCGCTACAGAGAGCGATAGATTCAAGCGATCGTGACTATCAAAAAAGACATGATCTTGGGAGCCAGCAAGGCTGGAAACCACCTGGATTGGTAAGCCGTTCGCTAAATAAGCAGGAGGGCGTAGAAGATCTTGACTGGATGAAAAAAAGCAGTTTACCCAAGAGGCAACCCACACAAGTCCAAAAATTGGCATGAATAATTTAGTGAAAGGTAGTATGCACTACAGAACGAAAAACAGTATTCTATAGTACCCTTCACCAAACCTTTAAATCTCTACCGTTGGGATAATGATTGTAAAGTGAAGCGGTTTGTGATGCCTCTCTTCTGGCTGATGATGCTTCAGCGCTATAGTTCGTTAGCCGCAGAAGTTCTGTGGTGGCGGTTGTCCAGAAGAGAAAGAGCGGTAAAAGCCTCAGAACCTCGATCGCTAGGGGCTGTCATCAATTACGACTACACATGACTTGCAACCAGGGTTCCAGCCCCTAGCCTGGTGTGTTGGGACGGGCGCGACAATGCTGATACCGTAAGGTTTCGGAGCTAAATTGATGACGCGCCCTAGGTTGTCTACAGCTACGTGCACCACTATTGACGGTATCCTTTGGCAGAGACTGGATTAATTGGTGTCGGTGTAGCGTTTGTCTCGCTCAGCTCTGGTGCGTGTAAGGTAGCTGATTGACTGACAAAAGTTCTGATGTAGGTTGGTGTTGAGCGGAGCGTAACCCAACACCAGTAACGGTTTCGTTGGGTTACGCTAACGCTAACCCAACCTACGGCAGGATAAGGGTTTCAAGAGTTTTGTCAGTCAACCAGGTAAGGTAGTCTGGCTACTAATTGAGAGACCTTGATCTTAATAAAAATTTAGGCTAATCTCCTTAAGCTTTTAATGTTGGCGCTTTTGATTTTGGCGACTCATAGTGATGCTGCAAATCCAGCATCATTGCTAGCAGCCAATCAGATCTGAGCAGCAGTTAATTAACAAAAACAATTTAAAACCTTTTGCACTTGACATGGAACCTTTACATGCTCTTTCGATCCTTTTAGCTGCGCTGCCAACCATACGTATTGAAACGGTGCCGTACCTGCTGGTGCCGTTGTTCTGCTTATGTTTGACCGCCGTTGGCTATTATGGCTACGCCCTTTATGCCGCTCATACCTTCTTTGCCCAAAAGCGGCTGGTTGACCCCAACTTTCATCCACCGATTAGCATTCTGAAGCCTGTGTGTGGGCTTGAACCGTATGCCTATGCTAACCTTGCGTCCTTTTGTCATCAGGCGTATCCAACCTATCAAGTAATCTTTAGCGTGCAGGATTGGCACGATTCCAGTATCACCGTCATCAGGCAACTCATTCATGATTTCCCAGCCCTTGATCTGCAATTAGTGATTGACGATCGCACCATTGGTGCAAACCGCAAAATTAGTAACCTCGCCAATGCCTTTGCTAAAGCGAAATATGACATCTTGCTGCTTGCCGATAGTGATGTGCATGTTGAACCAGACTATTTGCAGCACGTTGTTCAACCGTTGAGTGATGGCGCTGTGGGTGTGGTGACGTGTCTTTATCGCTCGTTGACAGACGGCTGGCTAACGAAGGTAGAAGCGCTCAGTTCGGCAACCGAGTTTCTTCCAGGCGTATTGGTGAGCGATCGCTTAGAAGGGACAAAATTTGCGATGGGGCAGACGATCGTGATCCGGCGATCGGTGCTGGAGGCGATCGGTGGTTTTGAGGCGATCGCCAACTATCTCGCCGATGACTTTCAACTGGGTCACCTACCCGCTCAAGCTGGCTACAAAATTGCTCTTTCCCATCACGTTATTGAGCATGTGATGGCGACGAGCACCGTCATGGGTGCATTACAGCGTCAGCTCCGCTGGATGGTTTGCATCCGCGTGTCTCGACCCTGGGGCTATGTCGGATTGCTGTTTACCCATGGGACGGTGAACAGCCTCCTCTTTCTGCTGGCAACGGGAGGATCGCTGCTGGGCTGGGCAGTGTTTGGTGTGACCTGGGTGAGCCGTTTGACGATGGCATGGTTGATTGGCGTGAAACACCTGCAAGACCCGGTTGCCAAGCAACTGCTGTGGCTGGTGCCTTTACGAGACTGCATGAGTTTCGCGCTATGGTGTTATGGCTTCACAGGCAACACGATTGTGTGGCGCGGACGGCGGTTTCGGCTCACCCGCGATGGTGCACTGGTGCTCCACTCACCCAACGTGCCCACACGCGCTAAATCAGTGGTCAGTTGAACAGGTTAGTAGACTGTTTGACTGACGAACGTCGTGAAAGGCTGATGGCTTCGTTGCTCACTCATCCGTGATTAAATTTGCACAAGGCGATCGTGTGGTTTTGAAACCGTTTCTGAGACGAATCGACAATCGAGTGTGATGGCACTCAAAGACTCAAAGAAACCCGGTTTCTGGGGGCGATCGCTTCCTCGATTAACCCAACAAATTTTGAAAAAAGCCTGGTGATTGCCAGAGCGCATAACCAATTCCCGCTACTGCCAGTGTGATGACGATCGTCAGACCGTAAGCAATACACATTAACAACCCGTCCACTTCCAGCGTCGCAACCGCCAGCAGCAAGATTCCAGCAGTGGGAATGGGGTTGGTAAAGGGAATGGGCAGCATCAGCAAAAACGCTAACCAGGCAATGCAAATGCCGTTGAGCTGCCAGATATGATGACTCTCAGCCAGCCGCCGTAATCGAGGTCGGGCAAGCTTCTCTAGCAAGCCTGTCACACGCCGGAGCAGCTTCAGCAGGCTCAGCACGAGCCAGTTGGGAAATTGAAATTGAGCAATGCGCTTGGGTAGCCAGGGCGATCGCCGCCCGATCGCCATTTGTGCGCCTAAAATGAGGCAGCCTAGCCCCAAGGGACCCGCAAAGCCAGGTGGCATCGGCAGTAAAAAGGGCAATGCCAGCAACCCAATGACGAGACTAAAGCCCCGTTCCGAGGTTTCGGTCAAAATATCGCCCAGCGTCAGCGGTTTTTCTGCCAGAAGGGTTAGCAAGGCTTCAAGATCTTGGGAAAATCTCAGGTGCATTTGAGGCAAGAGTCTAGCGCGACAGGGCAACCGTACTTGAGAGACACGTAAACCATCCCCAGAGAAGAAGCACTGTCGGTGAATAGTGACGATCGGCAACTGCATTCCAACTGTCAGACTAACGTATCAAGACTTTGATTGACAGCCTCCAAACGCTGATACTCAATGGCAAGTTAAAACAGACTCAACTTGATCGTCGATTGCACGTTGGTGCGGCGATCACGCGATTAGGAGTTGTACAGAAGTAACAGCGTGGTCTGTAGCCGTCAGCCGTCAGCGAAAAGCTGATCGCTAATCCAAAAGTGTGCAGTTATTTTTAGCAAGCTCTTAGGAGTCAAAGCCCAGCACCCGTAGCACTGACCGCTAACTCAAACGTTCGTATGCTTTAACAACCAAGCTGAGATAGCAGGTTAGAAGCGTGAGTTTTCGGTAAACCCTCCGTTCCCTTGGTACGATTGAGGGCGATGGCATTGGCAGACAGCATGATTCAACGCTGGAAACGACTCAAAGGCAGTGCTTCTTTATTCCAGGTTTTCTTGCGAGTGATTAGTTGCGTGACGCTTTGCTGGCTCTTGTCCATGAGTACTGCTCATGCAGGGTTACTTGCCGATCGCCTTGCCGCCTTCCCAAAATGGGATAACAAGCCCGCGACACAACCCGCTGACGGAGATCTAGAGTATCCCGACTGGCTGGCAGGCACCTGGACAATGACCAGTACGTTAGTAGAACTGGCTGCACCGCTGGCACCCGATGTCATTACACCCGGCTTTGATAGCAACCAGCAGTATCTGAATCAGTCGATCGCGTGTAAGGTTCGCTTTGTCCCTTCTAGCGCGTTGCCGACGCATCACGAACTGCTGTCACTACTGCCATTTAAGGGGTTGATTAAAGATCCAGTCGTATCTGATCGCGCCTTCAATGGTTTTAATTTGGCAAAAGCGTATCTGGGTGACAGTGTGCTTGCTGTCAATGTTGATCCCCGATCGCCCAATCGCCAGATGACGCTGCTGCAAGGTGGGCGACAGTTGATCTCGGTGATCACCGCGCGTGCAGTCGAAACGCCCGATCTCGATCGCTTTCTGACGACCGAATTATTCCAACAAGTGTTTCGTGGTGTGCCAAACCCTTATCTAAACCAGGTCGAAACGACCACAGCCTATCGACGACTCCCGGTCAAGTCGATCGCCACAAGACCGACGATCGAAGCGGATCAAGTAACAGCCATCTACCTATCGCCTCAAGACCCACAGTACTTTAAAGCAGGCGATCGTCCCGCTGCCCTCTATCGCTATCACTTAGAGTTTGTTCACGCAGAGGAAGAGAATTAGTTTTGAGTAGCGCTAGCTCTACAGGAGCCACTTTGTGTACGCGCCGACCAGCTTGAGAGTTTTGAGTTCTCATTACTCTTCTCATCCCTTGCTTCCTCCGCTTCCCTTGCCCCCTCTGCTTCCCTTGCCCCCTCCTGCTGACTGCTCACCCTTCACTGATGCTTCATCGCTTTCAGCAACGACATCAATGCCTGATCCTCAGAGACATTGACTGTGCGATCGAGCATGGCAATACTCACCGCTTTGGGCAAAGCAACGGCAGCAACATCCGAATCCAGACCATCCAGTAAATCATCTAGTGACTGCGGCACCTTTAGCGCCGATCGAATGCCAAGCATTGTTTCTTCGTGTAGCCCCAAGGACTGTAGCTGAGGCTGGAGTTGTTCCCAGTTGACGGGCTTGTCGGGGTTGCCAACCTGAATCAGGTATGCCAGGAGTCGCTGCATCTTGCCTTTCTGCTGCGGTGTAAACTCCGCAGGGTTAGTGACGACAGCATCCGCCTCCGTTTCAGCAACATTCAGGTTGCGGAGGATCTGCTGCCAGTCACGAGCATCGCACGCTTCGGGCTTGTCCACAGAAATTGAGATGTGGATTTTACCAGCACCCGCATCCAGGTGAGTTACCTGAGCACGGACACCTAAAAAGCCGAGCCAATGCGCTACCGTAGAAACCATGGTGGGGCGTGTGGCACGACTATTTGCCAGCAGGCGGATCTGGGTTTGAACCATCGGACGCACAATTTGCGAAAGCATAGCAGAGCTTCATAATCTACTGTTCACTAGCCCCTAGAATAACCAACTTTTTTCATCGCTGTGGCAGTTTTAACCACATTATTTCCGTTCTGGATGGATGTGCTCGTCTGTTGGTATACCGCATTGATTAATTGCAGCAATGAGTTGATATAAGCGTCCTAAGTCGCGCTGGTTAAAGTACAGGTTCAGGTGAGAGAGTCCGTCAGCATCTTGAGGATCGTGAGGTAAGGGTTGGCTCTTTTCGATCCGTCCTTTAACCAGAATTTCGCTAAAGGTTTCGTTCAACTGCTCAACGTCCTCATCGGCTAACTCTGAGTTCAGGCGCATGACGAGCCGATTGCCCACGTAGCGACACGAATGGAAAACACGATAGAAGCTGGCGATCGCCTCACACGCCACGTCCAGTTGATCAGTAATGGTATAAAGACTGGGGTCATCTTGACTGATTAAGCCGCGCTTGAGCAGTTGTTTGTGGATGTAGTCGTTCCAGTCGTGCCAGTAGTTGCCGCCCGGTTTGTCGATCAGCACGAGTGGCATCGGCGATGATTTTCCCGTTTGGCTGAGTGTGATGCACTCAAACGCTTCATCTTGAGTGCCAAAGCCGCCAGGGAACAGAGCCAGCGCATCGCTTTCGCGCAAGAAAAAGAGTTTGCGGGTGAAGAAGTATTTAAACGGCACGAGCTTGCGATCGCCTTCAATGAACGGATTTGCGCCCTGCTCGAACGGTAGCTGAATGTTCAGACCAAAGGACTTCTCGCGCCCTGCGCCCTCGTTGCCTGCCTGCATGATGCCACCACCTGCGCCTGTAATCACCATGAACCCTTGTTGGGTCACACGGCGAGCAAATTCTACTGCTAAAGCGTATTCTGGCGTATCAGACGCAATGCGGGCAGAGCCGAAGATGGCGACCTTTCGCACATGTCGGTAGGGGTAGAACGTCTTAAAGGCGCGCTCCATATCCTGAAGTGACGCATTGCAAATCTTCCAATCTAGACGGTCGATATCGCTCTCTGACATCCTCACGATGGTTGCCAATGCAAGCTGGATGAGTTCTCCGTGTTTTATGTGCGGTAGGCGATCGAGCAAATGAAGCACGTCTTCATGAAGCGATTCAGATGCGTTTGACGAGGGAGATGAAGCCATGCATTCCTCCAGCAGCTAGCATTCTATTTTATCGAGATCAGAGTTGCCCTCGTTCAGCAAATAAACTGAAAAACGCCCCAGAAAACCATCTTCTGAGGCGTTTGCTGAGAATTTTCTAATATGTGCGATCGTCGAGACCATCAGTGCTCAGCACACAATCGTGGCGGCTCGATCGCAGCTAGAGACTCAAGTTGCAGCAAGCATTGCGTAACCCTTAAGCAACTAACAATGGTCAACCAGCCAAGACAACTTAGTGCTTGCGTGTGTAGCCTGAATGGGCAGCCCAAAGCAATCTAAAGCTAGAGATACTTTTCTAAGGTGCTTGATAAAGTCGTTTTTGGCACCGCACCGACTACCATATCAACTCGTTGCCCACCCTTGAAGATCATCAGCGTTGGGATGCTGCGGATGCCGTATTGACTGGCAACACTGGGATTTTCATCGGTGTTTAGCTTGACCACCTTAATCTTGCCATCATACTGCGCGGCAATCTCGTCCACGATCGGTGCCACCATTCGGCAAGGACCACACCAGGGAGCCCAAAAATCTACTAAAACTGGAACCTCGCTTTCAAGAACATCTTGTTTAAAGGTGGAATCCGTAACTTGTGCGGCTGCTGACATGCTTAGAACCCTTGCCTATATCGTTTCACAGAATTCTACCATAGCGACAATCGACACCTTAAATACAAACGTTCCTGTATTTAGACATAATTTTTGATGTTTAGATAGCGGTTCCCATTAAAGTCGGTACGAGAGCTGAGGTTTTAAGGCAGAAGAAAAGCCACCGTGCTCTTTAACTTCTGCCCTCTGCCCTCTGCCTTCTGCCTCTTGCGACTGTGCTTCACTGGATTAGGAACCGCTAAAGACCTAATGTGGGCTAGGTTTGTGGGCTAGAGACGATCGTCAAACACTAGCCTCGGTTGCCCTCTTCACAAGAGTCGTCCGCACTTGCCGCACCGCGCCAACGTCCGCCCTGATAGCACCGCAACTTCAAAACTGCCCTAAAAAGGAACCGCCCGAACAAACGTTCAGGCGGAATGTGGTGTGAGGAGTGAACGGAAACTTGCGTCTCCGCTCCCTTTATTGTAGACGACGCTTTATTTTTTTCCAGCCATTCTAAGGAGCAAAGTCTTAAGAATTTGCTCCTCCAGTACGAGAGGAATGCTTTTTAACCTCAACGCACTCAAGCTGAACGCCAATGAAGCGGAAATCTACTTGCCCATCCCTAACTGTTGTGCTTTCTGATAGACCTTACCTTCAGTGAGCAAAGACGGTGCGATAACTACTTCAACTTGCTGCATCTCTTTGAGGTTCTTCGCGCCTAGAGTTCCCATGCTTGTTTGCAAGGCACCGAGAAGATTATGCGTACCGTCGTCTAGCTGTGCGGGTCCTCGGAGGATTTGCTCTAAGGTGCCAGTGGTATCAACACGAATCCGGGTACCACGTGGCAAGACTGGGCTGGGTGTCGCCATACCCCAGTGATAACCGCGCCCGGGCGCTTCTTTAGCCCTGGCAAACGGGGAGCCGATCATCACGCCATCGGCACCACAGGCTATGCATTTACAGATGTCACCACCTGTTATTAAGCCACCGTCCGCAATCACGGGGACATAATTGCCTGTTTCCTGGTGGTAGTCATCGCGGGCAGCAGCGCAGTCTGCGATCGCAGTCGCCTGGGGGATACCCACTCCTAACACGCCTCGTGATGTGCAGGCAGCACCTGGACCAATACCAACGAGAATACCAGCCGCACCCGCTTTCATCAGATTGAGCGCGACTTCATAGGTAACGCAGTTGCCTAAAATCACAGGGATTGGCATTTCCTGGCAAAAGTTAGCCAGATCCAGTGGTGCGATCGATGCAGGCGATAGATGTGCTGTAGAAACGACTGTTGCCTGAATAAAAAACAAATCGGCTCCAGCTTTAGCCACTGCTGTGCCGTACTTTGTAGCAGCGATCGGTGTGGCGCTTACAGCTGCAATGCCGCCCTGCTGCTTGATCTCTTGAATGCGTTGCTCAATCAATTCTGGTTTAACTGGCTCTGCATAAAGCTCTTGCATCAGCGTCACGAATTCGCTTTTGCCAACCGAGGCAATGCGATCGAGCACCGGGTTTGGATCGGCATAGCGCGTTTGAATACCTTCGAGATTAAGTACGCCGAGTGCTCCTAGCTCTGACAACCGCACAGCCATGCCAACGTCTACAACGCCATCCATCGCGCTGGCAATAATGGGAATCTCACGTTCAATGCCGCCAAGTTGCCAACGTGTATCCGCCAATTTTGGGTCGAGAGTCCGCTGTCCAGGAACAAGCGCAATCTCATCAATGCCGTATGCTCGACGGGCGGTTTTGCCCCTGCCAATTTGAATGTCCACCGTTGTTCCCAAGTCTATTTAAGTTAGGGTATCAAATTGCGAAAGCGATTGGAGCGGCAGAAGAGTTTTTGGTTTTTGGTTACTAGTTTTTGGTTACTAAAAGATAGGCTTTACGGAGCGTTAGACGACGGCAGTCAGAAGTCAGAATTAATTGACAACCTTTCACTCCTTACTCCTCACCCCTCACTGAATATTCGGACAAATCGTTTGCTCGATCAGGTGTGATGGTGGGTGCTCTTGCCAACCGGAGAGAATACCCGTTAACTCTGCCCGGAGGGTCTCTAATGCCTGAATCTGCTGGCTAACGATCGCCACTTTATCTTGAAGGTGCTGCTTTACCTCACAGCAGGGCAATTCACCCTGATCATGCACAGTCAAGATATCTTTGACTTCGTTGAGCGCCAACCCAAGTGACTGCGCCCGTTTGATAAACGCCAGTCGATTCAAGACTTTTTCATGAAACAGTCGATAGCCCGTCTGCGATCGCTCAACGGTGGGAATCAGTAGCCCAATCTCTTCGTAGTAGCGAATAGTCTTCACAGGCAGACCACTGCTGGCTGCCACTTCACCAATCTTGAGGAGTTGTTTTGCCTTAGAGATAATCATTTTCAGCGAACAAAAAACAAAGAAAGCTCAAAATTGCGCTATGTCAATGAGTTAGATTGCTTATGACGCGCATCACTACTACTCTTACTTCTCATTTTAAGACGCACAAACACAGGGTTGGTTAAAGCGCTCAAGCATGATAGATCTGATACCAAATCAAATTGCAAAGGCTACAGATCTTTTGCTCTCATCCCCAGCCCTTGTATCTTAAGAACCAGAGAGGTAGACCGCCAGCCCTTGGAGGCAAGACATCGTGGAGAAGCTAGGGTCATCTCTCGATTCCAACGGTCAAACTCGAATCTAAGCCTACGGCAGGGCAAAGCCCAACGGTTGGGGCATCGATCCCGAATGACGCAAGGTTGAGTGAACGACCACCTCTAGCCTCAAATGAAGGAGTGAACCAATGCCGGGTGTCGAGAATGGGATTGGGATTGATGTGTGTAAGCGTTGGCTCAATGTCCACCTGCGCCCCCAGAACCAAAGCTTTCGGGTGCGCAACCGCGCCAGTGGCATCACTGAGTTGGTGCATCAACTGAGTTTGCCCGAACAAGTTGGGCGCGTTGTTTGAGAAGCCACCGATGGGTACGAACGCCAAGCGGCATTAAGTTTGTTTCAGTGGGGGTATCGAGTGGTGGTGATCAACGCCAGCCAAGCTCGCAACTTTGCCAAGGCAGCCAATCAACTGGCAAAAACCGACCGCGTCGATGCTGCAATTTTGGCATGGTTTGGGGAAGCGATGAAACCGGAAGTGCGGGCTTTAGCGAGTGAGCAACAGGCAGAACTGCAAGATTTAGTCACCCGTCGCCGCCAGTTAGTCGAGATCCGCACGGCTTGAACAGAATCGTGACGCTGGGTTACGAGGAACCGCTCAAGCCGATGTCCAAGCTCATATCGATTGGCTCAGAGAGCGCATTAAGCAACTCGACGAGCCACTCGAGTCGCAAATTAGCCAGTGCCAAACCTGGCAAACCAAACAGCGACAGCTCAAAACCGTGCCTGGAGTCGGCAAAATTGTCGCCGCCACAATGCTGGCACTGTTGCCAGAACTCGGAACGCTGTCCACACCAAAAATCAGTACGCTTGTGGGTGTGGCACCGCTCAATCGCGACAGTGGGCAGAAGCAAGGCAGACGCACCATCTTTGGGGGGCGCGCAGCGGTACGCCAGATGTTGTACAGGGCAACTTTAGTGGCAGTGCGCCATAACCAGGTCATCCAAGCCTTTTACAATCAGTTACAGAAACGAGGTAAACCCGTCAAGGTGGCGTTAGTCGCCTGTATGCATAAGCTGCTCACCATCCTCAATGCCATGCTCAAAAATGGCACAGACGGACGAGAACCAAACCAATCTAGTTCACAGGTTTCTGCTCAACCTGCATCCTCGGCTTGACTTTCAAGATGATCGCTTCTCCCCAAGGAGAAGGGAGGTAGAAGTCTTGTCCTCTCTACCTTTGGGTGAGAGTGAGGGTGTAGCTTGCTTCCCGAAGGTGGGCGGCTTTCGCGGTTCATACCTTGATTCAGCAACGCCT